>NZ_JAAMNK010000020.1:0-95042 GCF_011066025.1 Bacillus sp. EKM202B
CTCGGTAGCTCAGTCGGTAGAGCAGAGGACTGAAAATCCTCGTGTCGGCGGTTCGATTCCGTCCCGAGCCACCATTTATCTTAATACAATACGCCGGCTTAGCTCAATTGGTAGAGCAACTGACTTGTAATCAGTAGGTTGGGGGTTCAAGTCCTCTAGCCGGCACCATGTAAGTTTCGGAGGGGTAGCGAAGTGGCTAAACGCGGCGGACTGTAAATCCGCTCCTTCGGGTTCGGCAGTTCGAATCTGCCCCCCTCCACCATTTACATAGGGGCATAGTTTAAAGGTAGAACTGAGGTCTCCAAAACCTCCAGTGTGGGTTCGATTCCTACTGCCCCTGCCAAATACATTTACACAACATGGCGGTTGTGGCGAAGTGGTTAACGCACCGGATTGTGGCTCCGGCATTCGTGGGTTCGATTCCCATCAGTCGCCCCATTTTTATTTTTAAAATTACAAATAATCTAATTGATACTTACATATAATTAAGTAAGAATTCGATGGGCTATAGCCAAGCGGTAAGGCAACGGACTTTGACTCCGTCATGCGCTGGTTCGAATCCAGCTAGCCCAGCCATTTTTGCGGAAGTAGTTCAGTGGTAGAATACAACCTTGCCAAGGTTGGGGTCGCGGGTTCGAATCCCGTCTTCCGCTCCAATTAAATTAAATATGGCGGCATAGCCAAGTGGTAAGGCAGAGGTCTGCAAAACCTTTATCACCGGTTCAAATCCGGTTGCCGCCTTTATTATTGTGCCGATGTGGCGGAATTGGCAGACGCGCACGACTCAAAATCGTGTTCCTTCGGGAGTGTCGGTTCGACCCCGACCATCGGTATCAAGAACGGCGTAACATCAGGCTCTATACTAATTGTATAGAGTTTTTTTGTGTTTTCATCGCACTACAAAATAAGGACTAATACTATCAAAGCTCATGCTATACAGTTAAAGCAAACTGTGAAACACTAAAGGGATAAAAATGAACATTCATTTTTATCCCTTTAGTGTTTCATTTTATAGAGAATCTCTCCACCCTGGTGACATGAAGTTAAATCCGACACCACCAGTAGATATTAGCACATTATCAACTGTTAACTTTGTAATTTCTAAAAACTTCTTTTCAAACTCTTCTCTGTTGTACTTGTACATAGTTGAGTGGCACGACCACATTTGCGTTGAAGTACTCAACCATTCCCCTAATTCCTTTAATTTAGGGAATGACTCAAATTGAATTGGTTCATCTAATTTCATGAATCTCACTTGATAGATAGTTGGGTTTAGCTTTTCTCCTATCCCTTTAAGACCATGTGCTTTTTTTCATTTAAATGTGTCATAATTCTCTCCCATCCTTCAAATCTTTGAATTCCAAAATTATTTTCCTGTTTTAATTATACAGCAATAAAAAGTAATTAGGGGGAGGTTGTGGTAATTTTTCCCTTTTCTTTATTGTTTAGCGGGAAATAAAGTAATAAATGAAATATGATAATTTTAATCAAGAGAGAAATGAAAGTAAAAAGTATCAGTTATTTATTGTGATTCCATTTTGGCTTCGTTTCATTTTAATTCATCATGTTTAAAGAAGCTCAAAATTTTTAAAATACTTTAAAATAAAGGATTTTAGGGGGAACACTCTATATAACTATATAAATGTCACCTAGAAAGACTCAAAATCGTGTTCCTTCGGGAGTGTCGGTGCGGCCCGGACAATCGGTATCGACGATGTAAAAAGACTCTAACAGAAATGTTAGAGTCTTTTTTGTTAAATTATATTATGTGATGCTAAAATTCGTAATAAACGTAAAAATTCATGTATAATATAACTTGTCGAAAGAACAAAATGATAATGATTTATATTATGTCTGTAATATGAATCAAAAGTGAACTTTTTATATTTCTTTTAAAAATGTGTTGAATACACATTATATTTCATATT
Source organism: Bacillus sp. EKM202B (assembly GCF_011066025.1). Taxonomy (NCBI): domain Bacteria; kingdom Bacillati; phylum Bacillota; class Bacilli; order Caryophanales; family Bacillaceae; genus Bacillus; species Bacillus sp. EKM202B. The sequence continues at coordinate 1,929 of NZ_JAAMNK010000020.1, forward strand.
AATATTTTTATGTAGATTTAAAACGAGAAAGAGAGTGGAAAGTATGGGCCGTAAATGGAACAACATTAAAGACAAAAAAGCATCAAAAGATGCAAATACAAGCCGTATATACGCGAAATTTGGACGTGAAATTTATGTGGCAGCAAAACAAGGCGAGCCAGATCCTGAATCAAACCAAACGTTAAGAGTTGTATTAGAGCGTGCGAAAACATACAATGTACCAAGAACAATTATTGATCGTGCAATTGAAAAAGCAAAAGGCGGTTCAGAAGAAAACTATGATGAGCTTCGTTACGAAGGATTTGGACCAAATGGATCTATGGTAATTGTAGATACACTTACAAATAACGTAAACCGTACTGCAGCAGATGTACGAGCTGCATTTAGCAAAAACAGTGGTAACATGGGCGTAAATGGTTCTGTAGCTTACATGTTCGATGCGACAGCTGTTATCGGTCTTGAAGGTAAAACATCAGATGAAGTTCTTGAAATTTTAATGGAAGCAGATGTAGATGCACGTGACATTCTAGAAGAAGAAGATTCTGTTATCGTTTATGCTGAACCTGATCAATTCCACTCAGTACAATCTGCACTTAAAGATGCTGGTATTGAAGAATTTACAGTTGCAGAATTAACAATGCTTGCACAAAATGATGTAGAACTTCCTGAAGATGCTCAAGTACAATTTGAAAAAATGGTTGATGCATTAGAAGATTTAGAAGATGTACAACAAGTTTACCATAACGTAGACTTAGGCGAATAATAAAAAAGGACCCTTTCGTTTAACGAACTGGGTCTTTTTTATTGAAATAATTAAGATGATAAGGTTTTAAAGGTGTTTTGTTGTAGTTATGGAATAGGATTATAGATAGTATTTTAAATGATTGTATTTCTAGGAGGTATTTCTATGGAGCATAAAACACCAAAGCATATCGTTGCTGTAGCAGGCTATTTAACAAATGAAAAGAATGAGGTGCTTTTAACAAAAGTACATTGGCGAGCGGATACGTGGGAAATGCCTGGGGGACAGGTAGAAGAAGGAGAAGCACTCGATCAAGCTGTTTGTAGGGAAATAAAAGAGGAAACAGGATTATCGGTGAAGCCTATCGGAATTACAGGGGTCTATTATAATGCTTTTATGCATATTTTAGCTGTTGTGTTTAAAGTGGCATATGTGAGTGGTGATATAAAAATTCAACCTGAAGAAATACAAGAGGCTAAATTTATTGCTTTAAATGAAGAGAACATCGATGAGTATATAACGCGTCCTCATATGAAATCAAGAACAGTTGATGCGATGAGAGCAACGCATTTCATCCCATACGAAACGTGGGAAGTACAGCCATATAACCTTATAGGCAGGTTGTAAGAAAAGGGTAGCTATTTGAGTGTATCTCAAATAGCTACCCTTTTCTTATGTATATTACTTCAGAAAAAGGTCAAAATGATAATAAAGCTAGTATTGATTTCGAGAACATTAGTTCTGTATAATTATGATATATCATATATAATTAGATTACTAGATGTTTAAAAATAGAAATTTATAGATGATATAATAAAAGAATAAAGTGGAATCAAGGAAGTATAACGCTCTTAATTTCTACGCTGCTGTTTGTTATGAATGTTTTAAAATAATGTATATTCAATATTTCAGATGAATAGTAGATAAAAAAAGACTGTGATACAATACATTTTTATACCTTACAATGATGTAAGGTAGGTGTAAGAGAAATCGATGGGATATTTTTTTACAACAAGGTATTCTTAAGTTAAGAGATATATATGCTGTGTGGAAAAGAGGTGTTCAAGATGAAAGAACGAGTATTATCTAGAGTGAACTATCATCAAAAAGTTGCATTAAATCCAATGACTAAATTCTTTTATAAAGCCATTATTTTATTATTATTGTTAAGTTGTACGTTATTATTCGTTGGAAATATAATGATCGAGAAAAGTGATATTAGTAAATTACATGTACCGCCTAAGTTAGAGGTGCCAGAATCATTAACACATGCATTTATCGCGACAGAAGATAAAAGGTTTTATCATCATAATGGTTTAGATTATATAGCAATTATTAGGGCGTCTGTTGAGAATATAAAAGCTGGTGGTGTTGTGCAAGGAGGAAGCACAATTACACAGCAATTATCGAAAAATGCTTTTTTAACGAATGAACGTACATTTTCTCGTAAGTGGAAAGAGATTTTTTATACAAAAAAAATTGAACGTACATTTACGAAGGATGAAATTTTAAAATTGTATGTAAGTAATATTTATTACGGAGAAGGAGCATGGGGAATTGAAAAAGCAGCCAACCTTTACTTCGGTAAAACGGTGAACCAATTAACGTTGGCTGAAAGTGCGATGATGGCTGCTGTAGTGAAAGCACCTGCTTATTACTCACCTGCGCAAAATTATGATAAAGCGGTCGAGAGACGAAATGTAGTTTTGAGATTAATGGAAAAAGAAGGATATATCAATCATGATGAGTATGTGCAAGCAGTTAGTGAGAAATTAGTAATTCGCCATGATATAAAAACAGAGCAGTCGATGTTAAATAATGCGCGTGAAAAAGCAGTAAGTTAAGAGAAGCTCTTGCATAGGAGCTTCTTTTTTTGAATAAATTGTGACAAATTGTGACACAATATCGTCACAATTATTGTGTTTTTGTAATTTATGTGAGCGTGTTCATTGCGTGACGTATATAAGTGTTGATATTATGTGTATTGTGTACAATGCTGTATACAGAATATGAATTTAAAGAGGAATGTATATGAAATCAAATAAACTCATGGCTCTTGGTGTAGTTTTTTCTATCGCAGTATTGATTGTAATCGGAACAATTGCGTATAGCATCATAAATGACAAAAAAGATAAAGGGAATGAGATGTTTGCTTATTCTACGCAACAATCTTTAGGTAAAGATGATGCTCCGGTTAAAGTAGTTGAATTTGGAGATTTCAAATGCCCAGCATGTCGTACTTGGGATGTAACGGTATTACCACGATTAAAAGAAGAATATATTGATAAAGGTAAAGTGCAGTTATATTTTATTAACTTCCCATTTATTGGAAAAGATTCTGATTTAGGCGCAGCAGCTGGTGAAGCAATTTATAAACAAGATAAAGATTCATTCTGGACTTTCTATGATGAGATTTATCAAAGTCAAAAGAAAGATACGGAAGAATGGATTACAGAAGAATTACTTCTTAGCATTGTGAAAGAGAAACTTCCAAAAGTTGATGTAGAACAGTTTAAAAAAGATTTACACAGTAAAGAAATAAAAGAAAAAGTACGTAAAGATTCAGATCGTGCTCAAAAATTAAAAGTTCAAGGTGCTCCTTCAGTATATATAAACGGAAATCTTGCAAACCCTGATTTCGATAGTATGAAGAAGGCGATTGATAAAGAATTGAAAAAGTGATGAGGTCTCTCATCACTTTTTCGACTTTTTTCGATAAAATTCTTGCTTCCGTTTTTTTTACATGCTATACTACTTTACATAAGTTATTCTAATATCTTATATGTATTTCATATTTGCGGGTGTAGTTTAGTGGTAAAACAAGAGCCTTCCAAGCTCTGGTCGAGAGTTCGATTCTCTTCACCCGCTCCAAATTTTATTTAATGTTTTTCTAATAAATTGTGATCAACGCAGTGTTTCGTTTCTGAGATAAACGAGGCATTGCGTTTTTTAATGTTTGAAAAGCGTAATAGTATGCGAAAATAGAAGTAAAGAATAGTATTCCAAAAGTGAATTGCTAACCAATATAGTCGTTACATAAGGGATGGGTTCATCTGAGGAGGCGATTAAGAATGGATTTTGAACAATTAAAGCAAGATGTAATTGCATATAGTAAAACAATTGGTATAGATAAAATAGGCTTTGCGAGTGCTTCTCCATTTGAGGAGCTAAAGCAGCGGTTAATCCAGCAGCAACAATTAAATTATCAATCTGGATTTGAAGAGTCTGATATAGAAAAAAGAACGAATCCACAGCTTTTATTACCAGGTGCAAAATCAATTATTGCGATTGCTTTAGCGTATCCTTCAAAATTAAAAAACGCACCATTAAGTAAACGTGGAGAACGCCGTGGGATTTTTTGTCGTGCCTCTTGGGGACAAGATTATCATCTTGTTTTACGAGATCGTTTGCAAAAGTTAGAGGCATATTTAATTGAAAAGCTTCCAGATATAGAAGTGAAGTCAATGGTTGATACAGGTGAGTTAAGCGATCGTGCTGTATCAGAACGTGCAGGTATCGGATGGAGTGGTAAGAACTGCGCTATTATTACACCTGAATTTGGTTCGTATGTATACTTGGGAGAAATGATTACAAACGTTCCATTTCCACCAGATCAGCCGATAGAAGATCAATGTGGAAGCTGTACAAAATGTATTGATGTTTGTCCTACAGGTGCTTTAATACAGGGTGGACAGTTAGATTCGAAGAAATGTATTGCTTTTTTAACACAGACGAAAGGGTTCCTACCTGAAGAATATCGCGATAAAATAGGAAATCGTATATATGGATGTGATACGTGTCAGACTGTTTGTCCAAAAAATAAAGGAATGGATTTTCATAATCATCCTGAGATGGAGCCAGATCCTGAATTAGTTAAACCGCTCTTAACACCACTTTTAACAATTAGTAATCGTGATTTTAAAGAGAAATATGGGATTATGTCAGGGTCATGGAGAGGTAAAAAGCCATTGCAACGAAATGCGATTTTAGCATTGGCGCATTTTAAAGAAGCATCAGCAATTCCTGATTTAATCGGTGTTATGAAAGATGATCCAAGACCAGTACTACGCGGAACAGCAGCGTGGGCACTTGGGAAAATTGGTGGAGATGGAGTAGGCGAAGCTATTGAGAAAGCGATGGAACGTGAAAAGGATGAAGAAGTTCTTCATGAAATGAATCGTGGGCTTGCATTGTTAGCGCAGAAAAAAGAGTAGATAATATCTCCCTTTTTCATATTGTAATATGGGAGGGAGAAGAAATGGTTGTAAAAGAAAATATTGAAACACAAGTACAACAGTTTTTAGCATATGTAACAGAGAAACGAACAAATGTGGATGGTATTGCTAAAGATTTATTACAACTAGCACAAAGAAAGAAACAATTGTTTCAAAAACGTAGTGCAGATATAGTGAAAGCAACAGCAGATGTTTCTTTCATTAGACAGCTAAATAGTAGTGATTATCAAGAAATTGATTATCAAGTACATTTTAAATATTTAATTAAGCATAAAGAATTATTTTATATCGAAGAGGAACAATTAAAACGAAGAGTTTGTTTAAATAATAGCCGGATAATAGGTGATTATGCTATTGAAGTGCCAGAAGAGATTGGAATAGGTGAGACATTAGAAAGAGAAGTTACGAAAGAGAAATACGGTTCTTATCAGTATAATCGTTTAGAGGCAGTAAAATATGCAGAGCGTTGGTGGGATGATCGAAACCCAGTGTATCGCAATTTTCCTGATAATTGTACAAATTTTATTTCTCAATGTCTTCATACTGGAGAAGTACCAATGAACGGATATCCTAATATTCGTAAAGGTTGGTGGCAAAGGGAGAACCAGTGGAGTTGGAGCTGGGCTGTCGCACACTCTTTTTACTGGTACTTGTCAGGTTCTACAGTTGGCCTGCGAGGAGAAACTGTAGAAAAGCCGGAAGACCTTATTCTTGGTGATGTCATTGCTTACGATTTCGAAGATGACGGTAGGTGGAATCATACGACGATTGTAGTAGCAAAAGACGCAGATGGTATGCCACTTGTAAATGCACATTCAGCAAATAGCCGGCGGCGTTATTGGAGTTATGAGGACTCTAGTAAATACACACCACAAATGAAATATAAATTCTTTCATATTATTAATGGGTAGAGATTTTTCGTTCAAGTGGTATAATACGTAGTAGACAAAAAACAGAGGTGAATATCGCGTGGGCGTACATGTTGTTTTATATCAACCAGAAATTCCAGCAAATACAGGAAATATTGCACGTACTTGTGCAGCAACTGGAACAGAATTACATTTGATTAGACCGCTTGGGTTTTCAACGGATGACAAAATGTTAAAGCGTGCAGGATTAGATTATTGGCAGCACGTAAAAGTTACGTATTACGATTCAATTGAAGAGTTTTATGAGAAAAATAAAGATGGTGAATTCTTCTATTTAACAAAGTATGGTGAGAAAGCTCATACAGCATTTGATTATAGCAAACGTGAGAAGGATTATTATTTCGTGTTTGGAAGAGAAACAAATGGCTTACCAGCTAATGTAATCGAAGAAAACTTCGATCATTGCTTACGTATTCCAATGACGGATAAAGTACGTTCATTAAATTTATCTAATACAGCAGCAATTTTAATTTATGAAGCGTTTCGTCAACAAAATTATCCAGGATTAGATTTAGAAATCGTTTATTAAAAGTCGCCATTAGGCGGCTTTTTTTTATAAATAAAAATAATATGTAGTCATACATTTTAAAAAAGGTACATATTCATATAGAATGGGATATATGATTAAAAATAGATAAGACGGGTTGAGATAAATATGAAGGAACAATATAACAATCAAAATACCTTTTTAAGCATGATAGATATGGATTTAATAAGACAAGGACTATTACATGCTATTCAAGATTTAGTATTTATTGTGAAAGTTATTGATGATGAGATCTTTAAATATATTTATATAAATAAAATAGGGATGGATTATGCTGGATTAAGTGAAGAATGTTACGGAAAAACATTTGCAGAAGTGTTATCAGGAGAAAAGGTGAAAATATTACAAGAGCAATATACAAAAGTGGTGAGAGAGGCGAGAGCACACACATTTTGTGATGTAATCAGTTTCCCAACTGGTAATTTACATTATGAGTCTTCAGTTAATCCTGTATACGACGAAGAAGGGGTATGTCAATTTATTATTTGTATTACAAGGGATATTACAGCTCAGATTGAGGAGAAAGCAGAGATAGAGGAAAAACAAATGTTATTTAAGTCATTACTAGAATATAATAATGACTCCATTATATCTATAGATTCTATAGGTAGAATTACATATGCTAATCCGGCAACGTATGAAATATTTGGATACCGATATGAAGAGTTAAATAATAACTTTATTTTTAACTTTATTATTAAAGAATATGAAAAAGACTTTCAAATTATATTTAAGGAAGCTTTACAGGGGAGAGCAAAACAAATTGTTTCAAAGAAATATGTTCATAAAGAAGGATATGAATTATATATTTCTTTGAGAACAATCCCGATTATTGTGAACGGTGAAATTGTTGGGGTGTATATTGTTACGAGGGATGTTACAAGGCAAGTATTAAATGAGATGAAGACGGAATACTTAGCTTATTATGACCAATTAACAGGTTTAATGAATAGAATTTCATGCACAAACAAGCTAAATGAGTTTTTAAATGAAAATAAAGAGCTTGCACTAGTTTTCATGGATTTGGATGAATTTCATCTTATTAATGATACATTTGGTCATAAAGAAGGAGATAAAGTATTACAAAAAGTTACAGAATGTTTAAGCAATCTAGAAATAGAAGGTATGCATTTATTTAGAGAACATGATGACCAATTTGTTATGTTAATAGAAAATATAACGAAAGAATATGTAGAGGAAGTTGCAAAAAACATATTAGAAAAGATTAGTGAACATTTTGTAATTGAAGAAGAGGACGTGTATTTAAGTGCATCAATTGGAATTGTAATGGCACCAACAGATGGAGCCGATGAAAAAATACTTTTTCAAAGAGTTGATGCTGCTTTGGAAAAAGCAAAGGAAAAAGGAAAAGGGCATTATCATTTTTATTGTAAAGGATTAGATTGTGAACGTGAGAAAAGGTTTGTAATGGAAAATCAGTTACATCGTGCTATAGAGAAAAATGAATTTTTCTTATATTACCAGCCGCAGGTTAATATTGAAACGAAAAAAATAGCTAGTATGGAAGCTTTAATAAGATGGGAGAATAAAGAATTAGGATTTGTCCCTCCCAATCAATTTATTCCACTGGCAGAAAGAACAGGTTTTATTATTAAGCTTGATGAGTGGGTAGTAGATCAAGTGTGTCAGCAAATACGTGAATGGTTAAATAAAGGGTATGAAGTGGTTCCGATTGCAGTTAATATTTCAGCTAGACATTTTCGATCTATTACATTAATAGAGATGATTACACGTGCTTTAAATAAGTACAATGTACCAGCTCATCTATTAGCGATAGAGGTGACAGAAGGAGCCCTTATACATAAAGACATATCAAAGAGAGTGTTGCTACAATTAAAAGAACAAAATTTAAAGATTCATTTAGATGATTTTGGAACAGGGTATTCGTCTTTAAGTTATTTGAAAACATATCCAATTGATACTTTGAAAATTGATCGCTCTTTTATGGAAGGTATACATGTAGATGAACGTGATACGAATATTACGGCTGCAATTATTCATTTAGCTCATACATTAGAATTGAATGTAATTGCAGAAGGAGTAGAAAAAGCAGAACAAATACAGTTTTTGAAGGAAAAAAATGTAGAAATTGTACAAGGTTATTATTATAGTCGCCCTTTATCAAAATATGATGTGGAAAATATGTATTATACATGATGTATAAAGAAAAAAGTGATGTGCTAAAAGCACATCACTTTTTATGTGTACCTGGTTTATCGTTGTAACCAGATGTGAAAATAGCTGTAAGAAATGTGAGTGATACACCTAAAATTAATAATAATTTCATATTAATACTCCCCCTACTTTTTCGATTTACGAATTCTATTTATGAATTGAAATGTATGTAAGGTTCTTAGAAGAAAAGAATTTATTTATAATGAATAGCAGTGTGAAAACTTTAATACCTATATTATACAGAATTTTCTTTGAATTTTGGAGAGAATTTTATAGCACTACTATATATTTCGTTTTGATTTAAAGAATGTTTAAGGACATCCTAGCATACCTTTTATAATAATCCGATTGAACAAGGAGATGGGGGAGGAGCTATAATGGATATTCTAAAAAAGATTGAACAGCATCGAGCAGCAGAAGAACGTTTACAATGGGAAGGTACGTTTGCGGAGTATTTGGAGCTTGTGAAAGAAAGACCATGGGTGGCTCAAACAGCACACTCTCGCATTTACAATATGATAAAAGATGCCGGAATCGAAGAAGTTGATGGTAGAAGAAAATATAATTTCTTTAGTAATCAGCTGTTTGGACTAGAGGATGCACTAGAGCGTCTTGTTGAAGAATATTTTCATCCGTCTGCAAAAAGATTAGATGTTAGAAAACGTATTTTATTATTAATGGGTCCTGTTAGTGGAGGGAAATCAACATTAGTTACGATGTTGAAACGAGGATTAGAAACATACTCACGTACAGATCGTGGAGCGATTTTTGCAATTAAAGGCTGCCCGATGCACGAAGATCCACTGCATTTAATTCCACATTATTTACGGGATGATTTCTTTGATGAGTATGGAGTGAGAATTGAAGGGAATTTATCACCATTAAATGTAATGCGTCTAGAGCAAGAATATGGGTCAAGAATTGAGGATGTAGTTGTAGAGCGTATTTTCTTCTCGGAAGATCGTCGTACAGGGATTGGTACATTTAGCCCGTCTGATCCAAAATCACAAGATATTGCCGATTTAACAGGTAGTCTAGACTTTTCAACAATTGCAGAATATGGTTCAGAATCAGATCCTCGTGCGTATCGATTTGATGGAGAATTAAATAAGGCGAACCGAGGGATGATGGAATTCCAAGAGATGTTAAAATGCGATGAGAAGTTTTTATGGCATTTATTATCGCTTACGCAAGAAGGTAATTTCAAAGCGGGAAGGTTTGCGCTTATTTCAGCAGATGAATTAATTGTAGCGCATACGAACGAAACAGAGTATCGCTCATTTATAGCAAATAAGAAAAATGAAGCATTGCATTCAAGAATTATTGTAATGCCAGTTCCATACAATTTACGAGTGAGTGAAGAGGAACATATTTATGAGAAGATGATTCATGAAAGTGATGTATCGAATGTGCATATTGCACCACACACACTTCGTGTTGCAGCGATGTTTACAATTTTAACTCGCTTAAAAGATCCGAAGCGTCCAGATATTGATTTAAACAAAAAGATGCGTTTATATGACGGTGAAATGGTAGAGGGTTATAATGCGATTGATGTAGAAGAATTGCAACGGGAATACCAAGATGAAGGTATGAGCGGTATTGACCCACGTTATGTTATTAACCGAATTTCTTCTACAATTATTAGAAAAGAAGTACCATCTATTAATGCACTAGACGTACTTCGTTCTTTAAAAGATGGATTAGATCAGCATCCATCCATTAGTAATGAAGATCGTGAGCGCTATATGAACTTCATTTCATTAGCAAGAAAAGAATATGATGAAATTGCTAAGAAAGAAGTACAAAAAGCATTCGTATATTCATACGAAGAATCGGCTAAGACACTTATGGATAATTACTTAGATAACGTTGAAGCATATTGCAATAAATCGAAATTACGTGATCCATTAACAGGTGAAGAAATGAGCCCAGATGAAAAACTAATGCGCTCAATTGAGGAACAAATTGGAATTTCAGAAAACGCGAAGAAAGCATTCCGTGAAGAAATTTTAATTCGCATCTCTGCTTATGCGCGTAAAGGAAAACGTTTCGATTATAACTCGCATGAACGTCTTCGCGAAGCGATTCAGAAGAAGCTATTTGCTGATTTAAAAGATGTCGTGAAAATCACAACATCAACGAAAACACCAGATGAAAATCAGCTTAAGAAAATCAACGATGTTGTTGCACGTTTAATTGATGAGCATGGCTATAATTCTTCTTCGGCAAATGAATTATTACGCTATGTAGGTAGCTTGCTAAATCGATAGTTTGATAACAAAACGCTGTCTCTTGTTTTTTGCGGGACAGCGTTTTATTATCCATTCATATGTGTAAAGTGTCATACCTTGTCCAAATATAATAAATTAAGATGCAATTTCATGAATTTATTGTCAATTATTTTTACAATATGCATATGATAGAGTAACCAACCATTCATACGAAAAAAGCCAACACAATACAATATGTTGCAAAGTGAAAATGTGTGCAACAATGCATTGTGTTTCTTTCTTATCAGAGGCTGAATATTTCTTTCTATTATGTGAGTGGCAAAATTTTGTTTAGGATGCTCGGAGTATTGTATGTAAAACGTTATATATGTTTATGGGGTGATTTTCGATGGGCAGTTACCTTTCAAATATTTTAGCTTGAACATTATAGAACAAAATTTATAGATTGCTGTTCATAGAGAAAGACAATTACAGTAAGGAGGGAAAGGAATGAGCGAAGAAAATCAACCAAATTATACGATTTCACAGGAAAACTGGTCCCTCCATCGCAAAGGATATGACGACCAACAGCGCCATCAAGAAAAAGTACAAGAGGCAATTAAGAATAATTTACCCGATCTTGTAACAGAAGAAAGCATTGTTATGTCTAATGGCAAGGATGTTGTAAAAATACCAATTCGTTCTTTAGATGAATATAAGATTCGGTACAATTATGATAAAAACAAACACGTTGGGCAAGGAACTGGTGATAGCAAAGTTGGTGATGTCGTTGCGAGAGATGGATCAGGTGGTCAAAAGCAAAAAGGCCCAGGAAAAGGTCAAGGTGCAGGAGATGCAGCTGGAGAAGATTATTATGAAGCTGAAGTTTCTATTTTAGAATTAGAGCAAGCGTTTTTCAAAGAGCTAGAGCTTCCTAATTTAAAGAGAAAAGAAATGGATGAAAACCGGATTGAACATATTGAATTTAATGACATTAGAAAAACAGGACTATGGGGAAATATTGATAAGAAACGAACGATGATATCTGCATATAAACGAAATGCAATGCGTGGTAAAGCGTCTTTCCATCCAATTCACCAAGAGGATTTAAAGTTCCGTACTTGGAATGAAGTGTTAAAGCCAGATTCAAAAGCTGTTGTATTAGCGATGATGGATACGAGTGGATCGATGGGAATATGGGAGAAGTATATGGCACGTAGCTTCTTTTTCTGGATGACAAGATTTTTACGTACAAAGTATGAAACAGTTGATATTGAATTTATTGCTCATCATACAGAAGCGAAAGTTGTTACAGAAGAAGAATTTTTCTCAAAAGGAGAAAGTGGCGGAACGATATGTTCTTCCGTGTATAAAAAGGCATTAGAGCTTATCGATAATAAATATTCACCAGACCGCTATAATATTTATCCATTCCATTTTTCAGACGGTGATAATTTAACATCAGATAATGCGAGATGTGTAAAGCTTGTTGAGGAGCTGATGAAGAAATGTAATATGTTTGGGTATGGGGAAGTGAATCAGTACAACCGCCATAGTACGCTTATGTCAGCCTATAAAAATATTAAAGATGAGAACTTTAGATATTATATTTTAAAGCAAAAAGCAGACGTATTCCATGCGATGAAGAGCTTTTTTAAAGAAGAATCAGGAGAGAAAATGGCATAATCCCTTTTAAAAGGGATTATTTTTTTGTAAACTTTTTATTTTTTTAGTTGACAATGATAATGAAAATCATTATCATTTATTCGAGAAATGATTACATTTTGAATTATATATATTGGAGGAGATGTAAAGTTGAAAAAAAATAAAAAAAAACATATAAATGCAATGATTATAGCGGCGGCGTTATCACTTCCATTTGCTGTGTATTCGACACCTGCTTTAGCGGCGGTAGCAATTGAGGCGAATAAAACGGGACAAGGTTTAGAAGATGGTACATATGACGCTGTTATTAAAGCATATAAAGATAAAACGAATGAAGAGTCTATGGCAGCTGTTTATATAAAGGATCCGAAATTAACAATTGAGAATGGAAAGAAAATTGTAACAGCAACGTTAAGTGATAGCGATTTCTTCCAATACTTGAAAACAGAGGATATTCATACTCCTGGTGTGTTTCATGATGTAAAGGTTATATCAGAAGACAAAAAGAAAAATGGAACGAAGGTTATTCAATTTGAAGTTGGGGAATTGGGAAAAAGATATAATATGCAAATGCATATTTATATTCCAACGATGGCCTATGATAATAAATATCAAGTGCAGTTTGAAGTAAATGCTTTAAATTTAGAAAACAATGTTCCAGAAAAGGAAAATAAAGAGGATAAAGTGGAACAACAAGATGAAAGCGGAAATGTAATATTAGATAAGCAATTACAAAGGCATATTAATAAACATAATTTAAATAGAGAAAATATAAATGATCCAATAACTAAGGAAGATTTATTAAAGATTAAAACATTATCCATTTATTCAGGTGAAGGAATAAATGAAATAGCTGGTTTAGAACATATGACAAATTTAGAGAAGTTGACGTTAAGAGAATCTAATGTAACAGATATATCAGCCATCTCGAAACTGAGAGATTTGAAGTACGTAGATTTAACTTCTAATCCAATTAAAAATATTCATCCAATTGAGCAGTTAGAGAATATTAATATGCTTTTTTTAAGAGATAATAAAATTTCTGATCTTACACCATTAAGTAAAATGAAAAAAATTAAAACATTAGATTTAGTTGGTAATAACATTGAAGACATCCAGCCATTATTTACATTATCAACTATGAAACAGTTATACTTAGCCAATAATCAAATCAGTGATCTTACTGGAATTAACCAATTAAGTAATGTGGAACTATTATGGATAGGGAACAATAAAATTAGTAATGTTGAATCTATTAGTAAAATGAGTAATCTTATTGAACTAGAAATTGCTGATAGTGAAATAAAAGATATATCACCATTATCTAAATTAGGAAAATTACAAGTACTGAATTTAGAAGAGAATTATATCTCTGATATATCACCGCTGAGTAATTTAACAGATTTACATGAGATGAACCTAGGAGCGAATGAAATTGCTGACGTAAGGCCTGTTGAGGAATTGGGTAAGCGAATTTCAATTGATATTCAACGACAAAAAATCTTTTTAGATGAAGCAAGCGTAGATGAAGAAATACAAATTCCAATATACAATCTTAAAGGGGAGTCACTTCAAAATATCAATTTAAAAAGTGAGGGGGCCATTCTGAATAATGGATTTATAAAATGGAATAGTCCTGGAGAAAAAACATATGAATTTAGATTAGATACAAGCTCTGGTGAAAGTAAAATAAGATTTAATGGGATGGTTGTCCAGAAAATAGTTGAAAAACAAAAAGAAAGTCAAAATGTAATCCTGGATAAACATTTACAACAACATATTAATAAAGAGAATTTAGGTAGAGAGAATTTAAACGCTCCTATAACAAAAGAAGATTTATTACAGATTAAAACATTAGAGATACTTAAAGAAAAAGGAAAAGAGATAAAAGATGTAACAGGTTTAGAGTACATGACGAACTTAGAAAACCTCACTTTAGAAGGAGTAGGCTTGAAAAATATTGAGTTCATCTCAAATTTGAAACAATTAAATATTGTGAATGTATCTCATAATCAAATTGAAGATATAACACCGTTATCTTCATTAAAAAACTTACAGTGGTTAAATCTTGCAGACAATCATATTAAAGATGTAACGGTTATTGGTTCAATGCTGGACTTACTTAGCTTGAATTTAGCAGGGAATGAGATTTGTGATGTAAGACCGCTAATACAATTAGGGCAGTGGTTTTCAATTGATGTCGGGAGACAAACAATCATTTTAGATGAAGCAAAAGTAAATGAAGAAATTCAAGTCCCTGTATATGACTTAGAAGGAGAAGCTATTGACAATATCAAAATGACAGGTGAGGGCGGAACGCTTAATAACGGAGTAATAAAATGGAGTACCCCAGGTGAAAAGGTATATAAATTTGATTTAGATTCTGATGAAATTAGTATAAGTTTTAACGGAACGGTAATCCAAAATATAGTTGAAAAAGAAGAAGTGACAGAACCGGTAAAAGAAGTTGAAGAAACGAAAGAAGAAGTAAAAGAACCGGTAAAAGAAGTTGAAGAAACGAAAGAAGAAGTAAAAGAGCCAGTAAAAGAAGTTGAAGAAACGAAAGAAGAAGTAAAAGAGCCAGCAAAAGAAGTTGAAGAAACGAAAGAAGAAGTAAAAGAGCCAGCAAAAGAAGTTGAAGAGATAAAAGAAGAAGTAAAAGAACCGGTAAAAGAAGTTGAAGAAACGAAAGAAGAAGTAAAAGAGCCGGTAAAAGAAGTTGAAGAAACGAAAGAAGAAGTAAAAGAACCGGTAAAAGAAGTTGAAGGTACAAAAGAAGAAGTAAAAGAGCCAGTAAAAGAAGTTGAAGGTACAAAAGAAGAAGTGAAAGAACCAGTAAAAGAAGTTGAAGGTACAAAAGAAGAGGTAAAAGAATCAACAACTGGATTGAATCAAGAGCCAAAAGGGGATAATCAAGTTGGGCCGGTGAAGGTGGTAGGACAAGAGAGTACGCAAGAAAAAGTTTCAAATAAGCAACAAGCTAATAAGCAAGAGGAAAATCAGAAGTCTTTAGCAGCAACTGGTAGTCAAGCTAACACATCGAGTTTACTTTCGGGATTAGCATTTGTTCTTTCAGCATTAAGTATGTTTGTATTTAGAAAGAGAGTATTTAAGAAATAAATAACGTTTTATCTTATTATTACAAAAAATACATAAACATTTGAGAAGACCTTATCATAGCAATTTCATGTTGAAATACGCTTATGATAAGGTCTTTTTGAATAGGGGAAGGATATGGATACGAGGATGTTTTAATCACTAAAATAATGGAGAAACTGTAGCGGGAATTGTAAGTACTTTTCGTTCAAGATACGTTCAAATTGTATGAAGAAATAATATGAAATATTGCATTTTATATCTTTTCATCCGGATAATATGTTAATTTCGTGAATGGAATATATAAATAGGGGGCAATGATATGAACAAGAAATCAAAGATTAATAAAATGATGCTTAGTATTAGTACAATGGCGCTATCGTTAGGAGCAATTCAAACGAATGTATCAGCAGAAGAAAAGGTGCCATATAATGTATTGCATTCGAAACCAGTTGGAATTGAAAAACCAGTAGATGAGATCGGACACGTTTCTAAAGCCGAAGAAACATTATCATTTCAAGAACGTTTAAAAGTAGGAGATTTTTCACAGCGACCAGCATCTATTACGAGGAACTTGGCAGTAAAGCAAGCTAAAGACAGCTATTCAATGGCTGATTTAAACAAAATGAATGATCAAGAGTTAGTTGAAACGTTAGGCAGTATTAAGTGGCATCAAATTACAGACTTATTCCAGTTTAATGAAGATGCAAAAGCCTTTTATAAAGATAACGGAAAAATGCAAGTCATTATAGATGAATTAGCTCATAGAGGTAGTACATTTACGAAAGATGATTCAAAAGGAATTCAAACGTTTACTGAAGTGTTACGTTCAGCTTTTTATCTTGCATTTTATAATAATGAATTAAGCGCTTTAAATGAAAGAAGCTTCCAGGACAAATGCTTACCGGCTTTAAAAGCAATCGCAAAAAATCCAAACTTTAAGCTTGGAACAAATGAGCAAGATACAGTAGTATCTGCATACGGTAAATTAATTAGTAATGCATCAAGTGATGTTGAAACAGTGCAATACGCATCGAATATTTTAAAACAATATAATGATAATTTTAATGCATATGTAGACGATCGTATGAAAGGACAAGCTGTATACGATATGATGCAAGGCATTGATTATGATATACAGTCTTACTTAAATGAGGCCCGTAAAGAAGCGAATGAAACGATGTGGTATGGAAAAGTAGATGGGTTTATTAATGAAATAAATCGTATTGCTCTTCTAAATGAAGTAACGTCAGAAAATAAATGGCTCGTTAATAATGGAATTTATTTTGCTAGCCGTTTAGGGAAGTTTCATAGCAATCCAAATAAAGGACTAGAGGTTGTTACACAAGCGATGCATATGTATCCGCGTTTAAGTGAACCGTATTTTGTTGCGGTAGAACAAATTACAACAAATTATAATGGGAAAGATTATAGCGGGAATACGGTAGATTTAGAGAAAATACGTAAAGAAGGAAAAGAGCAATACTTACCAAAAACGTATACATTCGACGATGGATCAATTGTGTTCAAAACAGGAGATAAAGTATCAGAAGAAAAAATTAAGAGACTATATTGGGCTGCGAAGGAAGTAAAGGCACAGTATCATCGTGTAATTGGAAATGACAAAGCGTTAGAGCCAGGAAATGCGGATGATGTATTAACGATTGTAATTTATAATAGTCCAGATGAATATCAGTTAAATAGACAATTGTATGGATATGAAACAAACAATGGTGGAATTTATATTGAAGAGACAGGTACATTCTTTACATATGAGCGTACACCAGAGCAAAGTATTTATAGTTTAGAAGAGTTATTCCGTCATGAGTTTACTCACTATCTTCAAGGGAGATATGAAGTTCCCGGTTTATTTGGAAGAGGAGATATGTATCAAAATGAAAGATTAACTTGGTTCCAAGAAGGGAATGCAGAATTTTTCGCAGGATCTACTCGTACAAATAATGTAGTACCGAGAAAGAGCATCATTAGCGGATTATCATCTGATCCTGCAAGCCGTTATACAGCAGAGCGCACACTATTTGCTAAATATGGTTCTTGGGATTTCTATAACTACTCGTTCGCATTGCAGTCTTACTTATATACGCATCAGTTTGAAACATTTGATAAAATTCAAGATTTAATTCGTGCGAATGACGTGAAAAATTATGATGCATATCGTGAAAACCTAAGTAAAGATTCTAAGCTAAATAAAGAGTATCAAGAGTATATGCAGCAGTTAATTAATAATCAAGATAAGTACACTGTACCGGAAGTAGCAGATGATTATTTAGCTGAACATGCACCAAAGTCGTTAACAGAAGTGAAGAAAGAAATTAGTGAGATGTTGTCTATGAAAGATGCAAAAATGACAAAACACGAGTCTCAATTCTTTAATACATTTACATTAGAAGGTACGTTTACAGGTAGTGTAACAAAAGGCGAATCAGAAGACTGGAATGCAATGGGTAAAAGAGTAAATGAAGCTTTAGAACAATTGGCGCAAAAAGAATGGAGCGGCTACAAAACGGTTACAGCATATTTCGTCAATTATCGTGTGAATAGTTCCAATGAATTTGAATATGATGTAGTCTTCCATGGTATCGCAAAAGATGACGGAGAAAATAAAGCTCCGACAGTTCATATAAACGGTCCTTATAATGGGCTTGTAAAAGAAGGAATTCAATTCAAAAGTGATGGATCAAACGACGAAGATGGAAAAATCGTTTCTTATTCATGGGAGTTTGGAGACGGAAGAACAAGTACAGAAGTTAATCCAGTACATGCATATGAAAAAGAAGGAACTTTTAAAGTAGTGTTAAGAGTAAAAGATGATAAAGGAAAAGAGAGTAGAAGTGAAACAACTGTTACGATTAAAGATGGAAGTTTAACAGAATCTGAACCAAATAATCGTAAAGAGGAAGCAAATCGTATCGGACTAAACACTACTATAAAAGGTAGCCTTATCGGCGGGGATCACACCGATGTTTATACATTTAATGTAGCAGCAGCGAAAGATCTCGATATTTCTGTTTTAAATGAGTATGGAATTGGGATGACGTGGGTACTTCACCATGAATCAGATATGCAAAATTATGCTGCTTACGGTCAAGCTAATGGAAATCATATAGAAGCAAAATTAAATGCAAAACCAGGTAAGTATTACTTGTATGTATATAAATATGATAATGGCGATGGAACGTACTCATTATCACTAAAATAAGTGCTTTTCCAATGTATGTTTAACTTTACTTTTTGTGGAAAATAATATATTATATAGATATATAATATATCGGTTATTTTCTAGGAGGAGCCTGTCACAATAGGTTTCTCCTGTTCTTTTTTAGAGACCTGTCTTACAGGTTTTTCTTTAAAGGGTAAATAACTGAAAATTGAGATTAATAATCTTTGAAAGAGGTGAGGCATACACATAACAAAAAAGAGATTGTTTAAGAAAGGGGGATAAGAAATGTTCTTGTTTGGTTATCCACTTGAAACAATTTATTTATATGGATTTATTATTGCTACTATACTCACTGTTATTTATATTTTCTTTGGAGATATATTTGAATCAATATTTAGTTTTGGGGGCGGATCTGTATCCGTTGTTACCTTACTACTTAGTTTCTTCGCTATGTTATGTGGAATTAGTTATATAGGAGAATATTTATTTTCCTTTAATAGTACTATTATTTTCGCTGGTTCATTTGCTATATCTTTTATCGGTGTTTTCATAATGAAAATATTAATTTTAAAACCGATTGCAGAGGCAGAGCAAAATACGGTGCAACGTATGGATGAATTCATTGGTTGCAAGGGAGAAGTCATTACGACAATTCCTACAGAAGGATTTGGTGAAGTATTAATCTCCTCCCAATTTGGAAGTAATGCAATCCCAGCTAAAACAATTGGAAAGAAAGATATTTCACAAGGAACTGAAGTTATTATCGAGGGAGTTCAAGATGGTGTTTTGCTTGTACAGAACATCGCTTATTCTTTAAAGAAACCAAAATTATAAGGGGGAATTTACATGACGATTCCATTAATTATCGGTGGAGTTTTACTCGCAATTTTAATTCTACTCATTTTAGTATTCATTACGAAGTATCGAACAGTTGGTCCAGATGAAGCGTTAATTGTTACAGGGAACTGGCTTGGTGGTGGGAAAAATGTTGTTACCACTGATGATGGAAAGAAGATTAAGATTATTCGCGGTGGCGGTACTTTTGTAGTTCCAATTATGCAAAGAGCAGAGCCTTTAAGCCTATTAAACTACAAATTAGAAGTTGGTACACGTGATACGTATACAAAACAAGGTGTACCAATTACAGTAAATGGTGTTTCTATTATTAAAGTAGGATCCACAATTGAAGAAGTTTCTACAGCAGCTGAACAATATTTAGGAAAAGAAACGGAAGAGTTAAAAATAGAAGCAAAAGAAGTTTTAGAAGGGCATCTCCGTGCTATCTTATCTTCTATGACAGTAGAAGATGCGTATAGTAATAGAGAGCAATTTGCTCAAAAGGTGCATGAAGTAGCTTCTACAGATTTAAAGAAGATGGGACTTCGCATTGTTTCTTTCACAATTAAAGAAATAATGGATAAAAATGGATACTTAGATGCGCTTGGTCAGCCGCAAATTGCGACAGTTAAGCGTGATGCAACAATTGCGAACGCAGAGCGTGAAAAAGAAGCACGTATTGAAAAAGCACGTGCTGAAAAAGAGGCAAAAGAAGCAGAATATCAACGTGATGCACAAATCGCTGAAGCTGAAAAACATAAAGAATTAAAAGTACAGTCCTATAAGAGGGAACAAGAGCAGGCTCGTGCAGATGCGGATCTTTCTTACGAATTACAACAGGCGAAAGCGCAACAAGGTGTTACAGAAGAGCAAATGCGCGTTAAAATCATTGAGCGTGAAAAGCAAATTGAGTTAGAAGAAAAAGAGATTGCACGTCGTGAAAAGCAATATGATGCAGAAGTTAAGAAAAAAGCCGATGCAGATCGCTATGCTGTTGAGCAATCAGCAGAAGCAGAAAAAGTAAAACAAATTAAAAAGGCAGATGCAGATCAATATAAGATTGAAGCAGAAGCGAGAGCACGTGCAGAAGAAGTACGTGTAGAAGGTTTAGCGAAGGCGGAGATTGAAAAAGCACAAGGTCAAGCGAAAGCGGAAGTACAAAAAGCGCAAGGTACAGCAGAGGCAGATGTTATTAGGTTAAAAGGTTTAGCAGAAGCAGAAGCAAAACAAAAAATTGCAGAAGCATTTGAATTATATGGTCAAGCGGCAATTATGGATATGGTTCTTAAAATGCTTCCAAGTTATGCGAAGGAACTTGCAAGTCCGCTTAGTAACATTGATAAAATCACAGTTGTCGATACAGGCGGCGGTGGTAAAAATAGCGGGGCCGGAAAAGTTGCGGGCTATGCGACTGATTTAATGGCAACGATGCAAGAAACGTTAAAAGCTTCTTCTGGAATTGACTTAAAAGAGCTATTAGAAGGATTTGCAGGAAAAGGAGCGGTACAACAATTATCAAGTGATAAACCTGTTGTATCTGTAGTAGAAGATAAGAAAAAAGAAGTAGAAAAAGATAAAGAATAGTAAGGTAGGCAGGGCCTCTAGCATGTGCTAGAGGTTCTTCTGTGAATCATAATATTTCGAATAATATACATTTTTATACATTGTTTTAATTATTTAATTTTTATAGAATGAAGTAAGTATGCAATAATCCTTTAAATTTAGAAAGATGGGTAGAAGAGAAATAGAGAGTCTCGTCAATTTATTTATATCTTAAAATTTTTATAAACGGATTAATTGTAATTTATTGCATGTAAAACGGTATGGAGGGGTAGAAATATGTTTCAAAGGAAGTTAAGGAGTAGTAGTTTAAAAACAAAGTTACTTGTGTCATTTATTATCATTTTAATTCTTCCAAGTATTGTAATTGGTTGGACGTCTTATCAGCAGGCGAAAACAAATTTTAATGAAACGATTTTAAACTCGGCGAAAGATAATATAAAAATTTTGGATAATGTAATTAATAAGGAATTGGATAGTAAAAAAGTAGATGCAACTTATTTTACGAAATTATTTACACAATCAAGTTACCAAGCGGATCAAATACAAAATATCCAAAATAAACTAGAAGAATATAATAAGTTACATCCGGAAATGGAAGCTATCTATACTGGGTCTAGCAATGGACAATTTATTCAATCACCGGCAATTCAAATGCCGGAAGGATATAATCCTACAGAAAGAGATTGGTATAAAGAGGCAGTGGAAAAAAGCGGAGAAGTGATTGTAACTGCTCCATATAAGTCAAAAACGACAGGGAATACGGTTATCACATTGGCAAAACAAAATGAGGATAAAAGTGGCGTTCTTGGGATTGACTTAATTATCAATAATATTGTAACTACTTCCAAGATGGTTAATATCGGTAAGGAAGGTTATGTAGCGATATTTGATCAAGATAAAAATGTAGTCGCACACCCGACACTGAAGCCGGGTGAGAAGTTAGAAGAGAAACTTAGTAAGGAATTTTATAAACAGGAAGCTGGTGATTTTCATTATTCATTAGATGGTGAAGATCGTAACATTACTTTTAAAACGAATAAGAAAACTGGATGGAAAATAGCGGGGATAATGCCTTCAAAAGAAATTATTCAAGCGGCTGAACCTATTTTCTATAAAACGATAACTGTTATTGGGATTTCATTAATGATTGGTGGGGTTTTAATTTACTTCATAATTGCTTCTATTATTAAACCGTTAAAACAACTTGTTCTATCATCTAGGAAAATTAGTGAAGGTGATTTAACAGAATCTATTACAGTTCATTCTAAAGATGAAATCGGGCAGTTAGGAGAAAGTTTTAATGAGATGGCATCATCATTACATAATGTCATTTCCAATATAAATATTTCAGCAAGTCATGTAGCAGCATCTTCAGAAGAATTAACAGCTAGCATGAAGCAGACAAGTGAAGCGACAGAACAAATTACACAAGCTATAGAGCAAGTGTCGAGTGGGGCTGAAATACAAACGAGAGAAGTTGAAGAAGGAGCGACGTTATTAGAAGAAGTTACAGAAGGAGTTCAGCGTGTTGCTGATAGTTCTTCATTAGTATCAACAGCTTCTATGTATACGAAGAAAAAAGCTGAAGATGGTGGGAAGTTAGTTGAGCAAACTGTGAATCAAATGCAATTAATTCATGAGTCAGTTTCAAATTCAGATAAAGTCATTGCTTTATTAGATGATAAGTCGAAACAAATCGGAGCAATTCTGGAAGTGATTCAACATATTGCAGAGCAGACAAATTTATTAGCATTAAATGCTGCAATTGAGGCTGCAAGAGCTGGGGAGCAAGGAAGAGGATTTGCAATTGTAGCGGATGAAGTGCGAAAATTAGCTGAACAATCAGGACAGTCTTCTACGGAAATTGGAAAACTAGTGAAAGAGATTCAATTTGATATAAAAGAAACGGTAAGCTCTATGAATCAAGTTGGAACAGAAGTACAATCAGGTCTTGTAGTTGCAAATGAAACGAAGCAAAGCTTTGCTGAAATATTGAAATCTACAAATGATACAGTTGTGCAAATTGATAGTATGGTAGAAGTAGCGAAACAAATGACGGTAGATGCCAAACAAGTAAGTGCATCTATTAATGAAATTGCAGCTACGATTGAAGAAAATGCAGCAAGTGTTCAAAATATTGCTGGCTCTTCTGAAGAGCAATTAGCTTCAGTAGATGAAATTAATGGAGCAGCAGTTCACTTATCACAAATGGCAGAAGAATTGCAAGAGATGATTGGCAAGTTTAAAGTGTAATAAAAAATATTAAGAAACGAGGTAGTAATTTTACTTCGTTTCTTTTTTTATGGAGATAAAAATAAAGAAATGTGTAGTAACCGTGTTATGATTAAGTTTAACAATTTAAAAAACTGTATTTTCTTTAAATTCTATCTTTATCCATGTTAGGGGAATGGTTTTGAAATTTAAAAAATTAAAACTACAACCGAGAATTACATTAACTATTAGTACACTTATTCTTGTTGTGCTTTTGTTAACAAGTTATTTGTTTTACTACATATTATCTGAAACAGTAGAAGAGCAAATTGGTAAAAGAGCTTTGCATGTTGCGAAAACAGTTGCAGCTATACCGGAAATCGCGGAAGCTTTTCAAAAAGAAAATCCAGCTTCTATTATTCAACCGATTGCAGAAAAAATTCGAATTGATACAGATGCTGATTTTATTGTGGTTGGAAATAAAGAAGGGATTCGTTATGCACACCCCAAGAAAGACAAAATAGGAGAAGTAATGGTTGGTGGAGATAATAAAGGAGTGCTATTAGAAGGGAAATCTTACGTTTCGAAAGCAACGGGATCATTAGGACCTTCCTTACGCGGAAAAGTTCCAATCCGTAATCAGGATAATAAAATTATTGGTGTAGTATCTGTTGGATTTTCAATGGATGATATTCATGGAGCGGTAGAAGTGTATGGAAAGCGTGTATTTTGGATTACAATAATCGGTTTGTTAATGGGAATAATCGGTTCCATATATTTAGCTGCAAGTATAAAAAGAATGATGTTTGGGATGGAACCAGAAGAAATTTCATCTTTATATGAAGAGCATAGTACAGTGATTCAATCTGTACGAGAAGGGATTATCGTAATTGATAAAAAGGGCATGATTAGTTTAGTCAATCAAGCAGCCTACGATATTCTTTCACTAGACAACCGAAAAAATATCATTGGATCATTTATTTTAAATATAATTCCTAATTCATCCATACTAGATGTACTTCAAACTGGTGAAGAACAGTTTGATCGTCAATTAAATATAAAAGGGCAGGCTGTTATTGCTAATCGTCTACCTATTAAAGTAAATAATAAAGTAACCGGCGTCGTATCGAGCTTACGTTTGAAATCTGAAATGGACCAGTTAACAGCAGAATTATCTCAGACGAAGCAATATACAGAGGCGTTACGAGCACAAACCCATGAATACAACAATTTATTGTATACGCTTTCAGGTCTTATCCAATTAGAGTCATATGAAGATGCTCTAGAGCTCATTCATAAGGAGACGGCGGTATATCAAGATTTTGTTCAATTTATTATGAAGCGAATTCAAAATCCATGGCTAGGTGGAATTTTAATTGGATTTTATAATAGGGCAAGAGAGTTGAAGATTGATTTTGTACTAGATCGAGAAAGTAGTTTAGAAACATTAAGTCCGCATATTGAGAGTAATTATGTCGTTTCGATTTTAGGGAATTTAATTACGAATGCATTTGAAGCAATTGAAAAAAATCAAGAGCATGATAAGAAAGTTAGAATGTTTGTAACAGATATCGGAGAAGAAATATTAATTGAAGTGGAAGATTCGGGGCAAGGGATTCATGATGAAATAATTACTAGCATATTTTATAAAGGCTTTTCAACGAAAGAAGGAGAGAAGCGAGGATATGGATTAGCAAAAGTGAAAGAGTTAGTAGAAGATTTAAATGGAAGCATTGCAATTGAAAAAGGGGATTTAGGTGGTGCGTTGTTCATTATTGCATTACCGAAAGAGAGAGGCGAGTTGTAATGGGTGAGGAGATTGAAGTATTAATTGTAGAAGATGATATTCGGATTGCGGACATTCATCGGCGTTTTACTGAAAAAATTGAAGGATTTAAAGTAATTGGAACAGCAACGACTGGGGAACAAGCGAAGGAATGGCTAGAGCTTGTGAAGCCACAACTCGTTTTATTAGACGTGTACTTACCTGATATACAAGGAACAGAACTTGTCACATATATTAGGCATAATTTGCATGATACAGATATTATTATGATTACAGCTGCATCGGAAACAGATGTAGTAAGGCATGCTTTACGTGGTGGAGTAACTGATTATATCGTAAAACCACTTATGTTTGACCGTTTTAAAGCGAGTTTAGAAAGTTATCAAAAAAAGATTAGGCAGTTAAAGAAAAGCAATCAATTATCTACAGAACAAATTGAACACTTATGGTCTCAAAGAGGTGTGAAGGGAAATACAGTTGAATATGCTCCAAAAGGAATAGATCCTTTAACTTTAGCGAAAATAAAAAAGCATATGTTAACAGTTAATGAAGAAGGAATTACCGCAGAAGTGTTAAGCTCGATGGTTGGAGTAAGTCGATCAACAGCGAGACGCTATTTAGAGTATTTAATATCTGGGAAGAAAGTACATGCAGAGCTTATATATGGAAGTGTAGGGAGACCAGAGAGAAGGTATTTTCTCGTTTCTTCATAACAAAAACAGTAGAGGATTTATTTCTTCTACTGTTTTTTGCGTCTTATATTGGAATAATCCCAATTACAATTCCAGTAATCAACATCACCATTGTCGTTCCAACGGCCCACAATAAAGTGAAGCGTTGATGTTCACCAAAATCAACTTTAGCCATTCCGACCAATAAATAAGTGGAAGCGACAAGAGGACTTAATAAGTGAACGGGTTGACCGAGTAAGGAAGCGCGTCCCATTTCAGCTGCACTAATTCCATAAGTAGCAGCAGCCTTCGTTAAAATAGGTAATACCCCGAAGTAAAATGCATCATTGGACATGAAAAATGTGAACGGCATACTAAGAAGAGCTGTAATAATTGGCAACTGTGGTCCAAGTGCATCTGGTATAAGAGTTACTACACTTTGAGCCATTGTATCTACCATTTTTGTTCCAGATAAAATACCAGTGAAAATTCCAGCAGCAAATACGAGTGAAACAACAGCTAATACGTTTCCTGCATGAGAGGCAATACGTTCTTTTTGTTGTTCTAAGTTTGGATAGTTAATCATAACAGCAATAGCGAAAGCAACTGTAAAGAGAACAGGTAACGGCATAACTTCTAGTATGAGACAGACAAGTAATGTAGCGGTCAATAAAAAGTTAATCCATAGAAGTTTAGGGCGTTTATGCACGGCAGCTTCTACTGTGGCAGCTTGCTCATCCATTGTTTGCATTTGTTTTAAATATTGCACATCCATAATGCCTAAACGTTTTCTTTCTTTTTTTCCAAGATAGTAGGCAACGAAAACTACCCAAATTGCACCAGCGATCATTCCTGGTATAAGTGGTGTAAAGAGCTCTGATGCATCTAGTCCAAGTGCACTCATAACTCGAGCAGTTGGTCCACCCCAAGGTGTAAGATTTGTCACACCTGCCCCTAACATAACAACCCCAGCTAATATAAGTGGATTCATTCCGAGACGTTTATATAATGGGTACATTGCGGAAACAGTAATCATATACGTTGTTGTTCCATCCCCATCTAATGAAACAATAATAGTAAGAATGGCTGTACCAACAACAATTTTTAAAGGATCTCCTTTTACAAATTTTAATATTTTACTAATGACAGGATCGAATAAACCGCTATCGATCATAATTCCAAAATATAAAATGGCAAACATAAGCATAATACCGGTAGGTGCTAATTTTTGAATGCCCTCTAACATCATAGGACCCATGTCTGCATAAAATCCGCCAATTAATGCGAAAGTAATTGGAATTAATATTAATGCTACTAATGCTGACATACGTTTCGTCATGATTAAAAACATAAAGACAAATACCATTGCAAATCCAAGTAGAGCTAACATCCGATCTCCCCCTTAAAAAAATGATTGCGCTTTCAAAACAAAGTAAAAATTCAGAACAATGTTTTTTGTTTATCATAAAAGCATCTATCCAAATGGTAAATAATTTGAAAAATAACACCATTAGAAGCATAATTTTTATTTTGGTCATATTGTTCACGAAGGTAATTTTGAATTTTTAAAAATATAATTTACTTCTAACAAGAGTGATAGAATAAGGTGAAAATAGTGAAGTGCGAAGTAGGGAGTAGATTTTGAATGGAAACGAGAATAGAAGAAGTTTATAGTTCTTATGAGGGGAAGATAGAAGAGATTTTTGTTAATGAATCTTCTTATGTATATGAGTGGGAAAAATTAATGATGGTCCGAAAAAATAATGGTGAGCTTGAAAAAGTCGCGGTCGGTATCAGTGGAAATATAAGATTAGTAAATGTAGAAGTTGGGCAGAAAATTAATACAGATACATTATTAGTTAAGTTAGAAGATGATTTATTAATTACAGGCTGTGAATGATGAAAGATGTGTAGAAATAGCTACACATCTTTTTTGTTTTCTATATTACAAAAAGCACATTGTTTTTTCACAAATCCCACACAAGTTTTTGATATTCTCCTTGTGGAGTATACGGTTTTTAGGGAGGAATAGTGATGAGAATAAAGTATGTTGTGCTTGCTATATGTTTATGTTTCTTATTTACGATAGTGGGGTGTGGGAAAAAGGGAACAACAGCTGTGGCAATTGATGAGAAACATGATAAGTGTGATATTTGCCAAATTGGGGTAACGGATAATCAATTTGCAACAGAAATCATTTTAGAAAATGGAAAAGCGTTAAAGTTTGATGATATTGGTTGTATGTATAAATGGATGGAGATTAATCCAGGCGAAAAGACGAAAGAAAAATTTGTTCGAGATTATGATTCGAAAGATTGGGTTTCGTTAGAAGACGCTACTTACGTATATGATAAAACAATAACGACACCAATGGCTTATAATGTCATTTCATTTAAAAATAAAAAAGATGCAGAGAGCTTTGTATCTAACTATAAGGGTAAGGTTCTTTCGTATAAAGAGCTAGCAGAGCATAAATGGGAAATGAATAAAGAAATGATGGGGAAACCGAAAACAGGGAATCACGGTGGGCATCATTAATACTAGAAAAAGACAACTATATAGTTGTCTTTTTCTAGCATTACTCAGGTGCAAATATAGAAAAGGTGTAAAATTTTTAGAAGAACGGTTACAATGAAGTATAGTGACCTAAAGCAATCATTTATCCCGCATTAACGGGCAGTAAGATCCCCACCTCAAAATTTAGTGAAAGCAAAGAAGTTAGGTGGAGATCAACTGCCCGTAAAAGCCCGATTGGTTCAACTAATAATTAGTGGTAGATGAACAAAACCCCCACTAATTAAAGTTTCACTTTATGTACTTTTTAGAAATGTATACAAATGCGGTTAAAACGTGCTAAACTAATTGCTTCATAATGTTAATGATGAGGCCATCAGGCGTATCATTCCAATAGGTTGAGAAACATAGGATAAGCTTAAGATAATCCGATTAAAGAAGGAATATAAAGGGCTTATGGATAAATGTACTCAAGAAGAGTTATTGTATGTGATGGAGGAATGGTTAAGAAAACATTATCTTTCATAGGAGCTGTAGTTGTGAGAAAACAAAAAATTTTATTATGTATGTTATTAGGACTTTTAATGACGGTAGTGGCTTGCGATAAGCAAGAGGAACCAGAATCGAAACCGGTTCATGTGAAAAACGAAAAGAAAAAAGAAAAGCATAAAGAACAAGAAGAAGTTAAAGAAGAAAAAAGTATAAATTTACTGGACAAACAGTTGTTACTTTCAGCGACTCTTGGAGACACAGAGACAGCTATGAAGTTGATTCAGGATGGAGCGAATATAAACGTAGAAGGTGACAACCGAGAAACCCCTATCCTTGCAGCAACGTACCAAAATCATGTAGAGACAGTTAAAGCATTAATTGGTGCAGGTGCAAATATTGAAGTCAAAGATGAGAAACAAAGCAATCCATTCCTTTATGCAAGTAGAGAAGGGTATACGGATATTGTAAAAGTATTAATTAATGCAGGAGTTAATACGAAAGAAACGACTAAGTCAGGTGGCACAGCACTCATTTCTGCATCTGAGCGTGGTCATGTAGAGGTTGTTAAAGAATTATTAGAGCATACAGATATTGATGTGAATTATAAAAATGAACGTGGTGGTACAGCTTTAATAGAAGCAATTGTATTGGGAAATGGTAGTGAAAGCCATAAGAAAGTAATTCAAATGCTTATTGACCACGGGGCAGATGTAAATATGGCCAATAAGGAAAATATTACGCCGCTGCAATATGCTGAAAAAAGAGGTTTTAAAGATATTGCGAATGTGTTGAGAATAGCTGGTGCGAATGAAGTAGTGCAGCCGCAACCACAATCGGTGGAATAATAAGAAAAAGACATAAAGAGTACGAAATAATCCCATTTAGATAGACAGAATGAAGAAGTCATTTTAGTATGATTGATTCAGTAATGTGTATTTAAATGGGATTTTTGTTTTGAACATCAGAAAATAGAGTATGAATGGATGGTATATGGAGGCTACACAGGGTAATGAAGGAGGGCATAAATGCGATTTTCAGAACTTGAGTTAATAGTAATTCAGGCAGAGGTTTTATTTGTTCATAATCAAGTGGGAAGAATAAAGAGTGTAAATGAACAGGGAAATCCGAAAGCACCACGTTTTTTTCTTAGCAAAACTCTTGAAGGGAATATAACGAGATATCATTGTAGTCTGGATGGTGAAATAATAAGTAAGATTGAGAAATTAATTCGAGAACGTTCAAATCACATAGAGATAGCAAAGATCATGAAAGTATTAAATGAAGAGAGAACGGTAGAGAATATTTGGATGGGTCCTGCTTACATGTTTCCAAATAATTCAAATGAGCCGACTAGGGTGATACAAATAACAGAGAAGAATAAAGAGCTCATGCGAGAAAATTTTCCTAATCTAATAGAACAGATGGAATGGAGGCAACCTTATTTTGCAATTGTTGAAAATGAACAAGTCGTTTCTATATGCTGCAGTGCAAGAAGTACGCCTATAGCTACTGAGGCAAGTGTGGAAACTGTAGAGGGCTTCCAGGGAAAGGGATATGGTGCTGATGTCGTTAAAGCTTGGGAAATGTCAATAAAAGAAGAAAAACGTATTCCGCTTTATAGTACCTCTTGGGATAATTGTGCTTCACAAGCAGTGGCGAGAAAACTAAAACTTATTAACTATGGAATGAATTTACATATTGATTGAAATGTAAATATTGTTGTGTTCTGTTAGAGTTTATTCGTATATCTGGATTATTGTAAAAAACAATATGGTGAATATTAACATTCGATTAACACCTAATTAACAATTTATCAAAACTGACTTAATAAATGCGTAATATAGTAAAGGTAACAAAATAACTAGGGTAGAGAACATTTGAGAACACCCGCTTACATATAACGTGCCACTTTCTTAGGTGTGCTCTATTCCCTAGAGTTCAAATAAGGAGAAGGGTGTTCTATGTAAGTAGGTGTTTTTAGTTTGGATAAAAATAGAAAAGCTAGGTGGAATAAATGTTTAAAGAACCTCATATCGCGATGATAAAGGATTGGAAAGGGTATAAAGCATACAAAAAATTACCGAAAACAGTTTTTCTTATGACTGGTTCAATGCTGGAGTTACCAGAGCGTGTATACGAATTACAGAAACATGGACATGATGTATTTCTTCATTGTGATTTTATACAAGGCTTAAATACGAACACAGAGGAAGCCCTTTTGTATATTCAAGATGTTATCGGAGCACAAGGTATTATTTCAACAAAAGGTTCGACAATTCGAAATGCCAATAAAATTGGATTAAAAACGATTCAACGAATTTTTATTGTCGATACTTTATCTCTTACAAAATCAATTGAAAATTGTAAAACGACTAAACCAAATGCGGTAGAGATTATGCCTGGAATTATGCCTTCTATTATAAAACAGCTAGCAGAGAAAATAGAGTTTCCTATTATTGCAGGTGGATTGATTCAAACGCGGGAAGATGCGGAAATTGCCATTCGTGCGGGAGCAAGTGCGATTTCAACGAGTCATTATGAAGTATGGATACAAGAAGAAAAAAGGAGTGCAACCTTGTGATCGAATTGAAAGATGTTTCAAAGATATATATAAATGCGGAAGAGACAGCGGTTAAAGATGTATCGGTTCATATTAAGAAGGGAGAATTTTTCGTTTTAGTTGGACCTTCGGGATGTGGAAAAAGTACATTACTACGAATGATCGCTGGCTTAGAAGAAATCTCTTCGGGAGATTTAATGATTAATGAACGTGTTGCAAATAATTTAGAGCCGAAAGACCGTAATTTATCAATGGTATTTCAAAATTATGCATTATATCCACACCTAACTGTAGAAGAAAATATTTTATTTGGACTTAAGGTAAGGAAGGTACAAAAAGAAGAGCGACAAAAGCGATTAATAGAAGCTATTGAAATGGTAGGGCTGAAAGAGTATGTGAAAATGAAACCGGGCCAATTATCAGGCGGACAAAGACAGCGTGTTGCGCTTGCCAGGGCGATCGTGAGTCAAGCACCGATTTGTTTAATGGATGAACCACTTTCGAATTTAGATGCGAAATTACGTGCGCAAATGAGGATTGAAATTAGAGAAATTCAGCAACGACTCGGAATTACGATGATTTACGTTACTCACGATCAAATAGAAGCGATGACTATGGGAGATCGTATCATGGTCTTGAATAAAGGAAGTATACAACAAGTTGGAATACCTCTTGATATATACAACGAACCAGCAAACGAATTTGTTGCAAGTTTTATAGGTTCTCCTTCTATGAATATAAATGATGGAGAAGTGGATAAAGAAAAAGGCGTATTACATATAGGGCAATTGCAAATTCCATTATCTATTGGACAGTTAAAGCAATTACCAGCAGGGACAATTCGAATAGGTATGCGTCCTGAGCATATTGCATTGTCTGAGGCAGGACAAGAAGTTACGCTGCAATCTGTAGAAGTATTAGGGAATGAGTCTATATTAAACTTTGCGGTAAATGGAACAACTTGGAGTGCGAAAGTCATCGGACAGTTAATCCTGAACAAAGGTGACAAAGTAAAATTATTATTCTCGCAAGAAAAACTATGTTTCTTTCACCAAAATAAGAATGAACGATTAAAAGTGGTGGCTGAAGAAGAGTTGAAAGTGGTGGCGAAATAATGATTGAAGTAGGGAAGTTACCAGTTCAAACAGCAGTGTCAAAAAAGAAGAGTTTATGGGGCAGAACGAAAGATTTAAGAATAGGATTATTGTTTTTGGCTCCATCTATTTTGTTATTTTCAATTTTTCTTTTCTATCCATTGTTTAGGACGATTTACTATAGCTTTTATTTAACAGATATACACGGAGAAGCCAATCTTTTCGTTGGCTTAGAAAATTATCAATATTTATTTTCTGATCCTGCTTTCTACAAAAGTATAAAGTCAACTTTATTATTTGTTTTATATACAGTGCCTACTAGTATTGTATTCGCCTTATTTCTTGCATTAATTGCAAATGAAAAAGTAAGAGGTATTGGATTGTTCCGTGTTCTCTTTTCTTCAACGATGGGAATATCAGTAGCTGCTAGCGCAGTGATTTGGCTATTTTTATTTCATCCAAGTGTAGGGTTATTTAATAATATATTAGCCGCTATGAATCTTCCGGCAATCGCATGGTTAACGAGTCCGGACTGGGCACTGTTTTCTGTATCGGTTACAACGGTTTGGGTGAATACAGGATTTGCATTTTTAGTTATATTAGGTGGTTTGCAAAATATTGATACGTCTTTATATGAGAGTGCATCTATAGATGGTGCTAGTTATTTATATAAGCTTCGCCGCGTTACATTACCGATGCTATCACCAACTTTATTCTTTATCGTGACAGTAACGTTAATTAGTGCATTCCAAAGTTTTGGACAAATTGATATTTTAACGCACGGTGGACCGAATGATGCAACGAATTTAATTGTGTATTCGATTTATAAAGAGGCATTTGTGAATCATCAATTTGGAACAGCAAGTGCACAAGCGATGGTATTATTTGTTTTCATTTTTATTGCTACATTACTTCAATTTAAGTTTGCTGAGAGAAAGGTGCATTATAAATGATCGTTAAACAGTGGAAACAAAATTTCCTATTATACATGCTGCTCATTATTAGTGCAGTAATGGTGTTTTTTCCTGTACTCTATGCGTTTTTAATAAGCTTTATGACACCAGATGATATTCAAATGAGAAGGTTATTTCCGACCCAATTTACTTTCGATAATTTTATGAATATCTTTCGAAAAGTACCGCTTTTTACATACTTGTACAACAGTTTAATTGTATCGACGATTGTTATGATTGGACAACTTATCGTATCCAGTTTAGCAGCTTATGCTTTTGTTTTTCTTCAGTTTAAAGGGAGAAACGTAATTTTCTTCTTGTTTATTTCAACGATGCTTATTCCGTGGGAAGCAACGATGGTACCGAACTTTTTAACGATTCAAAACTTTGGTTGGATCAATAGCTTTGCTGGGATGACAGTGCCATTTTTTGCAACAGCTTTCGGTATTTTCTTATTACGCCAACATTTTATGACGCTTCCGAATGAATTGAAAGAAGCTGCTTTTATTGAAGGGATTGGAAATGTAAGGTTTTTATTCAGCGTTGTAATTCCGTATTGTAAAACGAGTTTTATTACGCTTGGAGTATATAGCTTTTTAACAACATGGAATATGTACTTGTGGCCGCTCTTAGTGACCACTGATGAAAAAGTCAGAACAGTTCAAATTGGTGTGAAGCAACTTCAATCTCAAGAAGTTGCAACTGATTGGGGAAGCGTAATGGCCGGTGTTACGGTTATCGTCATTCCAACGTTGATTTTACTATTTTTAGTGCAAAAGCAATTACAACAAGGATTAACAAAAGGTGCAATTAAATAAGCATACATAGGAAAAGGTGGGATTGAGATGAGTTTATTGAAAAAAAGTGCTGCTCTTTTAATGGCAGCCACAATGGCATTAACTGGGGCTGCTTGTTCAAATAGTAAAACAGAGGGGAAACCTGAAGCGCAGGCAAAAGTAGCACCAGTTGAAAAAAATGGTGATAAAACTGTAATTCGTTTTTGGCATGCGATGGGTGGAAAAACACAAGGTGTACTAGATGGGCTTGTTGCAGACTATAATAAATCGCAGAATAAGTACGAGATAAAGGCAGAGTTTCAAGGAACATACGAAGAGTCTTTAACGAAGTTTAAAACGATGTCTGCTACGAAAGAAGCTCCAGCTCTTGTTCAATCGAGTGAAATTACAACGAAATATATGATTGATAGCAAAAAGATTACGCCTATCGATAGTTGGATTAAAAAAGATAAGTACGATACATCAAAATTAGAAAAAGCAATTACAAATTATTATTCAGTTGATGGAAAAATGTATTCTATGCCATTTAATTCATCTACGCCAGTATTAATTTATAATAAAGATGCTTTTGCAAAGGCTGGGTTAGATCCAGAGAAAGCTCCACAAACATATGCTGAATTAAAAGAAGCCGCGAAAAAGTTAACGTTTAAAGAAGGCGGAAATGTAAAACAATATGGATTTTCTATGCTCAATTATGGTTGGTTCTTTGAAGAATTGTTAGCGACACAAGGGGCTTTATAT
Organism: Bacillus sp. EKM202B; assembly: GCF_011066025.1. Lineage (NCBI taxonomy): Bacteria > Bacillati > Bacillota > Bacilli > Caryophanales > Bacillaceae > Bacillus > Bacillus sp. EKM202B. Next base: position 36,952 of record NZ_JAAMNK010000020.1, read on the forward strand.
GTAGATAATGAAAATGGCCGTAAAGATGCTGCAAAGAAAGCGGTATTTAACGGTAAAGAAGGACAGAAAGTATTTGGAATGTTAAATGAATTGAATAAAGCTGGTGCACTAGGAAAGTATGGAGCAAGTTGGGATGATATTCGTGCCGCGTTCCAATCTGGACAAGTTGCTATGTATTTAGATTCTTCAGCAGGTGTTCGTGATTTAATTGATGCATCTAAGTTTAATGTAGGTGTTTCGTATATTCCGTATCCAGAAGATTCAAAGCGAAATGGTGTTGTTATTGGCGGTGCATCATTATGGATGACGAATATGGTTTCAGAAGAAACGCAGCAAGGTGCATGGGACTTTATGAAATATTTAACGAAGCCAGACGTACAAGCAAAATGGCATACTGCAACAGGATATTTCTCAATTAATCCAGATGCATATAATGAATCGTTAGTAAAAGAGCAATATGAAAAATATCCACAGTTAAAAGTAACAGTAGAACAATTACAAGCGACGAAGCAATCTCCAGCAACTCAAGGTGCATTAATTAGTGTATTCCCAGAATCACGAGATGCAGTTGTAAAAGCATTAGAAGCAATGTATGACGGAAAGAATAGTAAAGAAGCGTTGGATGAAGCTGCAAAAGCAACAGATAGAGCGATTAGCATTTCAGCTCGTACGAGCCAAAAATAAAAGAAAGCCGTATCCTAAAGGGATACGGCTTTCTTTATAGGGAGATAAGGGATCAAAGAAATGATGAACTCTTATCTCTTTTATATGAGTAAAGGGTCTAGAATGAATATTGTCCTTTTCATTATTTATTTAACTCCATTGCAACTTGCTTACCATTTACGAAAACCTCTACCACCGCTACTACAACTTCCATCACTTTTTTCATATCTCATCTCTCCTTGTTTTTTGTTTCATTTCTTACTTTTAGTATAAGGAAATATAGTAATTACAACTATCGAATTGAATGACAAGAGACTTACAGTGTTGTAAGGAAATTAGCTGCATTTGTAATAATAATACTTTCTAGTAGTTGAGTTCAGAAAATTCCTTTAAATAAAGTTATAATTAGAAATAACTTTATTTAGAAAGAAGGAGAAAAATGAATAGGATACTTGTCATTAGTGATATTCATGGAGAGATTGATAAATTTAAAAAGTTACTTGAGGAAATACAATACAACGCAAAACAAGATCAATTAATTCTATTAGGGGATTATGTGGATCGTGGTCCGAATGCACGTGCTGTACTTGAAAAGGTGAAAGAGCTAAAAGAAGAAGGAGCATTCGTTTTAAAGGGAAATCATGAAGATATGATGATTAAAGCGCTAACGACAGATGAGGAACGCTCATGGAACCATTGGGTAAAAAGAAATGGTGGAGATAAAACGTTATATAGCTATGGATTTGTAGAAGAAGATATTGCAGTTAATGAAGGGGACTTCCAAAAGCCAATTTTACAATCTCACGTATTAGAGGAACATGTAAAATTTATTCAAGAATTAGATCATTACATTGAAACAGAAGAGTATATATTTGTACATGCTGGTGTTGAGCCAATGAAACGAGTTTCTGAATCTGAACCATATACGTTAATGTGGATCCGTAATGAATTTCATAGTGGATATAGTGGCGAAAAGGTTGTTGTATTTGGCCATACGGAAACAAAAACGCTTCATGGTAGTGAGAATTGCGGAGTATATTTTGGTAGTAATCGTATTATTGGAATTGATGGCGGGGCTGTGTATGGCGGTCAATTAAATTGTTTGGAGTTGCCGAGTAAAAAGGTGTACGTAGTAAAAAATTGAAAGAGATAAGGGGAATCTTATTTCTTTCAATTTTTTATTAAGCAAAATTTAAGAAAGAGTTTTTATAATAAAGGCTCAAAATTTTATATCTAGCAAAAACTTAGAAGGAAATAGTTGAAAATGAAATTACATAATAGGATTACATTCTTTCGTTATGAAGAGCAGAAATGTAATAATAAATAGAATTGAACTATAGTATGGAAGGTGAGAATATGCGCTTACTTGTAGTAGAAGATAATGCTTCGTTATTAGAGTCTATCGTACAAATTTTGCGTGATGAATTTGAAGTAGATACAGCGTTAAATGGAGAAGATGGATTGTTTTTGGCAATGCAAAACATTTATGATGCAATTTTACTTGATGTGATGATGCCAGGAATGGACGGGTTTGAAGTAATTCAAAAAATACGTGATGAAAGAATTGAAACGCCAGTCCTGTTTTTAACAGCGAGAGATTCTTTAGAAGATCGAGTGAAAGGATTGGATTTTGGCGGAGACGACTATATCGTAAAGCCGTTTCAAGCACCAGAACTAAAGGCGAGAATTCGTGCTTTATTACGCAGAAGTGGTAGTTTAACAACAAAGCAGACAATTCGATATAAAGGAATTGAATTGTTTGGAAAAGATAAAGATGTTCAAGTAGAGGGACAAGATATTAAGCTGACATTAAAACAATATGAGCTTTTAGAGTATCTCATTCAAAATAGCGGAAAGATTTTAATGCGTGAACAAATTTTCGATCGTGTTTGGGGATTTGATTCAGATACGACAGTAGCAATTGTAGAAGTGTATGTGCATCATTTACGTAAAAAATTAGAGCCATTCGGTTATCAGAAAGATATTCAAACTGTTCGTGGTATTGGATATATATTAAAAGAGAAATGAAAAAAGGAAGTATGTTTCAAAAAACACGCATTCGTCTGACTATAGTGAACTCATTAGTATTCATCCTATTAATAGGAGTATTAGGTAGTATTGTTTATTCGTACACATATAAGCGTATTTATAATGAAGTGGATCAATCTATAAAAATGATGGCTCAGTATGGAGAAAAACTAGATGTTAAAATACCACCAAGAAAACGCATGGAGAATATCCAAATTGGAGATCCGCGGGTAACTAGAATAACTTGGAATGGGAAAATAGTGAAAATAGAGGGCGATAATCGTAAATTTCGTTCTATTTTTGAAGAGAATTTGGAAAAGTTTTCTCCAAAAAAGTTAGAGGATTTGCAAGATATTGAAGTGCAAGGACGATATTTTAGAGCATTTGCGCTTCAAAAAGATGGAGAAATAGTTCAAATCGTGCGAGATATAACAGCGGAAGAAGGAATGTTAAATACTTTATTTTTAATTCTCGTTATAGGTTGTGGTATAGGAAGTCTCTGTGCAATAGGTATCGGCTTTTTCTTAGCTGGCAGAGCACTCATACCGATTCAAAATTCATGGGAGAAGCAGCAGCAGTTCGTTTCCGATGCATCGCATGAATTAAGAACGCCACTTGCAGTTATTCAATCAAAAACGGATGTGTTATTTCAGTCACCATCCGCTACGATAGAAGAAAAAGCGATGGACATTTCTACAATATCTAAGGAATGCAGGCGGTTATCGAAACTAGTTAGCAACTTATTGTTGTTAGCACGTTCGGATTCTAATCAAATTGAGATGGATAAAAAAATATTTGAAATGGGTAAATTGTTAGAAGAAATAGTAGATCCATATAAAGAAATTGCTTCTTATCAAGAAAAAGAGATGATATTAAAAGTAGAACGTAACATGTCTTTTATGGGTGATAGGGAACGGATTCATCAAATGATGGTCATATTGTTAGATAATGCGATGAAATATACGAATGAAGGCGGTCATATTCGAATTGATTGCATGCAAACGAGCAGCTCGATTTGTATACAGGTGAAAGATGATGGGATAGGCGTGAAAGTAGAGGATATCCCAAAATTATTTGATCGTTTTTATCAAGGGGATAAAGCAAGGAGTACATCAGAGGGAGCTGGATTAGGTCTTTCAATCGCCAAGTGGATTGTAGAAAAGCATTACGGAAAAATATTAGTAGAGAGCAAATGGGGAGAGGGTACTTGTTTTGAAGTAGTGCTCCCTAAAAATCAAAAAATATAAGTAAGAAGACGATCTTGTTTTTACAAGTTCGTCTTTTTTTAAGGGAAAGTTAAGAAACTATTTATATTATGTATTGCATAAAGAAAGATCGTTACATGAAGAAGAGATTAGAGAGGTGTATGTGAGTAAATTTTTTAGATCATAATGTTATCTCAGGCAGTGATGAGATGTATGTATAGTATTAAAAAAATGATCCCGCTATTTTCCGGGCGGTAAAACTCCCACCTTAAACCTCGGCTGGAGTCGGGTTGTTCGTAAATGCCCGATTGGTGAAGGCTAATATTCAGTGGAAGATGAAGCTTCCCACTGAGTATAGTTTCACTTTATGGGAATGATGGGAAAGAAAGTATAAGAGGGAGGAATTAGTTTTGAAGAAGAAAATGATGACGGTATTCACTATTGGAGTAATGAGTTTAAGTATATTAGGCGGTGCCTCTCCTTCTGAAACATCGAAAGGAAAGACAGACTATGCGCAGCGCAGTAAAGAGCAATTAAACAACGGAAAGATACATGCAATAAATACAGAAGAAAAAGCAGAGAAATTAGGTATTGAAACGGAAGGAAAAGAACAAATTACGCTAGAAAAAGAAATTCATGAAACAGAAGTAGGCAGAGAAGCAGAACAGTTAGGGATTTCGATTGAAGGAAAAGATGTTGGAATTCTTTCAGAAGAAATCTATGAAACAAAAGTGAAGCAAGAAGCGTTAAACTTAGGGATATCTGTAGAGAACAAATCGATTGTGGATTTAATAAGCCAAATCAATGCAATCAAAATTAATAACGAAGCAGAGAAATTAGGCGTTTCGACTGAAGGAAAAGAAATAGAAGAGGTTGCGGAAGAGATTTATGGAACAAAAGTAAGAGAAGAAGCAGGAAAGTTAGATATTTCTCAAAAAGGAAAAGAGATAGAAGAGTTAGCGCAAGAAGTGTACGAACAAAAAGTACAGGCAGAAGCAAAAAAATATCATATTGATTTGTATGGTAAAGATATATATCAAGTATTAAGAGAAATTAATGAGCAAAAAGTGCTACAAATGGCAGATGAGCTTAATATGGACAAAATGAATATGAACATTCAAGAATTAGCAGAAAAAATAAAAAGAGATCAGCCTGAAAAAGGAAAAGAACTAAATTTTGTACCGATGGTTCGAACGGATGCTGACGCGTTTTATTCTTATTTAACGAATTAAAAAGGGCGTGAGAGTGATACGAAAATTGAAGTGGTATATATGCATAGCTTTACTTGGCGTAGCAGTATGGAGTGTATATACAAATGGAATCACAAAGTATATGGAGAAATTAACATCCTTCATACAAAGCGGAAAAAGAACGGAGTTTAGTAATAATGATGAAAAGATCCTCTTATCAAATGTGCCTTTAATTCAGCAGTTACCAGAGCTGGATAGAGGGTGTGAAGTGACAAGTTTAGCAATGATGTTACAATACGCAGGCGTTTCAGTAGATAAGATGAAATTAGCAAATGAAATAAAAAAAGTTGATTTTATGGTTGATGGTGTACGCGGAAATCCGAATGAAGGGTTTGTAGGAAATATTTATACCTTTTCTGAATCCGGTTATGGTGTATATCATGGGCCACTTTTTCAGTTAGCGAAAAAATATTTATCTAATAAAGCTGTGGATTTAACAGGAAAGAGTATAGAGGAAATGTATAAGAGTGTAAAAGCAGGGCAACCGGTAGTCATGATTACAAATGCAACATATGCCCCTTTAGATGAAGATGAATTTACTACATGGAAAACAAATAGTGGGGATGTTTCTATTACATATAATGAACATTGTGTTGTACTTATTGGGTACGATAAGGAATCTGTATATATTCGAGACCCGCTTGATGATAGCTTAGATGTGAAAGTACCAAGAGAAAACTTTGAACAGGCATGGGTGCAAATGGGGAGTCAGGCAATTAGTTATGTAAAGAGCTCTAAATAAATTAGGACGGAGAGTTTTAACAATATAGCTATAAGGTGAAGGATAGAGATTTAAGGAATTATAAGAAAAGTTTTGTAGGGTGTTTTGTTTGGAATAGAAGCTGTTAAGAAATAAGAGAACTTTAGCATATATAATGCTAAAGTTCTCTTATTTTTATGATTAAAATGCTTAGAAGTAGTGAATATGTAAAAATGCATAATTGACGAAAAAATTACATGTTATCATTATATATTGTTTTATATATGTTAATTGTATAAAATTACACAAGTATTCACATTACATAAAGGAGGCTTATTATGCAAAATATATTTAACTGGGTTAAATGTATGAGTATCAAGAAAAAATTAATCATTTCATTTTTTATTATTTTAACTATACCAGGACTTATTATCGGTGGTGTTTCATATCAAACTGCCCAAACAAATTTTGAACATCAAATGACAGATAAAGCAAAGGAGAATATTTCAGTTTTAAATACTGTTATTTCTCAAAATATAGAAGAGAAATTTGTTGATGCGATGTACTTTGCAGACATCTTAACAGAGGATACATATCTAAATGGACAAGAAGAAATAGTAAGAACGAAGTTAGCACAATATATAAAGCTTCATCCAGAAGTAGAAGGTATTTATATTGGAGCGCAGACGGGGAAGTTTATAAGAGAACCATTTATTCAAATGTCTGATGGCTATAATCCAACAGATAGATCATGGTATAAAGAAGCGCATGAAAATAAAGGAAAGGTAATTGTTACTGCACCGTATCAATCAGCATCTACAAAAAATATGGTAGTGACAGTTGCTAAAGAAGTAAAAGATGGTAAAGGTGTTATAGGTATTAACTTGAATTTGAATAACATCCTAAAGGTTTCAAAAATGATTAATATTGGTGAAAAAGGCTATGCAGTTATTTTAGATCAAAATAAGCAAATTGTTAGTCATCCGTCTAGAAAGCCTGGTTCAAAGGTTACTGATCCTTGGATTAAACCAATTTATGAAGATAAACAAGGAAATGTATCTTATACAGAACAAGATGATAAAAAGAATTTAATCTTTGCAACAAATGAGAAAACAGGATGGAAAATAGTTGGAGTTATGTTTGACGAAGAAATTATGCAAGCTGCCAGTCCAGTGTTTTATAAGACTTTGATTGTCATAGCTATCGCTATTGCATTTGGTAGTGTATTAATTTATTTCATTACAAATTCTATTACAAGGCCATTACGAAAAATAGCTGAATCGGCACATAAAATTAGTAAGGGAGATTTAACCGAGAAAATTACAATCCACTCCAAGGATGATATAGGGAAACTAGGGAATTCATTTAATGAAATGTCTACGTCTTTACAAGATGTGATTACCCAAATTAGCTTTTCAGCAGAGCATGTTGCAGCATCGGCAGAAGAGTTAACAGCGAGCGTACAGCAAGCGAATGATGCGACAGATCAAATTACAATTGCAATGGAACAAGTATCAGGTGGGGCTGAATCACAAAGCCAAGGTGTTGAAGAAGGCGCGGCTACATTACAACAAGTAAATACAGCAATTCAAGATGTAACTGGAAGCGCAGAGTCAATTTCTATTTCCTCATTACATGCGCGAGAAAGAGCTGAAGAGGGAGAAGATTTAGTTGAACAAACCGCAAAACAAATGCAGTCTATTTCTAGATCGGTATCCGAGTCAGATGCTATTATTAAACTTCTTGATGAGAAGTCAAAGCAAGTAGGAGCTATTTCTGAAGCAATTCAAAACATTGCAACTCAAACAAACTTATTAGCTTTAAATGCGGCTATTGAAGCAGCAAGAGCAGGTGAACAGGGACGAGGATTTGCTATTGTAGCCGATGAAGTTAGAAAATTAGCAGAGCAATCAGGAGAATCATCTGGAGAGATTGCAAATTTAATTGCAGAAATTAAGGCTGATATTGAACATACTGTTAAGGCAATGGATAATGTGAGTGGGGAAGTTCAACAAGGCTTAGATGTTGTAACAAAAACGAAAGTAAGTTTTACAGAAATTTTAAGTTCTACTACTCATATTGTTTCTCAAGTTAATCAAATGGTAGAAACAACGAGGAGAATCGCTGGAGATGCAAATGAAGTGACAAATGCTATTGATGAAATTGCAGCGGCTGCAGAAGAAAATACAGCTAGTATGCAAAGTGTTGCAGCTTCAACAGAAGAACAAGTAAATTCGATGGAAGAAATTAGTTCGGCTTCGCAAAACTTAGCTGAGATGGCCGAAGAACTACAAGCAATGACTAGTAAATTTAAAGTATAATAACAGCAAATAAGTAAGGTGAAAATAATATCACCTTACTTATTTTTCTATTCAGCAATTAGGGGAGTCATTAGTGGGATGAAAAAAAGAAAAAAACTATGGAATTTATGGAAAACGATTACATTGCTAGTTTGTACAGTTGTAATTTTTTCTTTACTTGTTACAGATATATTAATTAGTCATAATGTAGAGTGGACAACGGAGGATAGCCAGGCAGAGAAAGCAAAAACGATTGCCCATATTGTGGCGAATGATTCGATTGTAATCGATGGTTTGATTGGAAAAGCAGATACTTCTGCAATTCAAACGTATACAAATAGAATATTAAAAAACACAGGCGTTCAATTTATTGTAGTTATGGACATGAATGGAATAAGAAAATCACATCCAAACCCTCAAAAAATAGGTCATCATTTTATTGGAGGAGATGAAGGGCCTGCATTGAAAGGAAAGGAACATGTATCGCTAGCAGAAGGAACGTTAGGTATTTCAATGCGAGTGTTTGTGCCTATATTTTCTGAAACAGGTGAACAACTTGGAGCGGTAGCCGTTGGTATCTCGGCAGATAATGTAAAAGAGAGAGTTAAGGAAAGTAGACATATTATTTATATCGGTGTCGGAGTTGGAGTACTAGTCGGAATTATAGGAGCAATATTGCTAGCTAGACATATAAAGAAAAGTTTATTCGGTCTTGAGCCGCACAGGATAGCGAAAATTCTTGAAGAAAGAAATACGATGTTACAATCTGTAAAGGAAGGCATTATTGCTGTAGATAAAGAGGCGAGAGTAACGTTAATTAATAATGAAGCGAAACGTCTATTTAAAAAAAGTGGACTTGAAGAAGATTTTATAGGTAAAGACGTTGAGCTATATATGCCGAATTCGCGTATAAAAGAAGTATTGCAAACGGGAGAGGTACAATTAAACGAAGAACAAAATATTTACGGAATTACGATTGTGACGAATCGTGTTCCTTTATATGTAAAAGGAGAAATAGTTGGCGCGATTGCAACATTTCGTGATAAAACAGAGATTAGAAAACTAGCAGAGGAACTAACTGGTATTAGACTATATGCGGAAGCATTACGGGCACAATCTCATGAGTTTATGAATAAAATGCATGTCGTATTAGGGCTTACACATATGAAACAATATGAAGAATTACAAAAGTATATAAGTGGCATGGTATCAGAGCATCAATATGAAATTGGTGGAGTTATGAAAAGAATAAAAAGTCCAGTATTTGCTGGTTTTTTACTAGGTAAACTTAGCTATGCTAGGGAGAAAAATATTAAGTTAATTATAAGTGAAGATTCTTACTTGCCGGAAATATATGATGAAAGTATTACTCATGAACTTATTACGATTGTAGGGAACTTAATAGATAATGCATTAGAGGCAGTGATACATTGCAAAAAGAAACAAGTTGAAATTGGGGTACAATATCAGAATACATTAACTATTACAGTGCAAGATACGGGGAAAGGTATAGAAGAAGACGAAGTGGATGCATTATTTACAAAAGGTTATTCCACAAAAGGGGATAATCGCGGTTATGGTTTGTATCTTGTAAAAGAAAGTATACAGCGAATAAATGGGGAGATTCACATTTCCTCCTTATTAGGAGAGGGAACAACGATAACAATTGAAATACCTAAAGGTAGGGATGAGAAGCAAATATGATTAAAGTTTTAATTGTAGAAGATGACCCGATGGTAGCAATGTTAAATACACATTATTTAGAGCAAGTAGGAGGATTCGAACTTGTTCAAGCAGTTAACTCAGTAAAATCGGCGGTAGAAGTATTAGAGAAATCACGAATAGATTTAGTCTTACTTGATATTTTTATGCCTGAAGAGACTGGGTTTGAGCTTTTAATGTATATTCGGAATCAAGAAAAAGAAATCGATATTATGATGATTTCAGCTGTACATGATATGGGGAGTATTAAAAAAGCATTACAATATGGCGTAGTAGATTATTTAATTAAACCATTTACATTTGAACGATTTAAAGATGCATTAACTATATATCGAGAAAAACTTACTTTCATGAAAGAACAACAAAAAATTAGTCAATCGGAATTAGATTCGTTAATTTTACAAAAAGAAAAAAGAGAGCCTACTGTCACTAAAGAGCTCCCGAAAGGATTAACGAAGCAAACGTTGCAATTAATTTGGCAGAAGATCGAGTCGCTGAATGGACGAGCGTTTACAACAGATGAAATGGCACAATTAGTAGGAATTTCAAGAGTTTCTATTCGAAAGTATGTAATGTTTTTGACTGAAATTGGAGTGTTAGAAAACGAAATGGTGTATCAGCATGTGGGAAGACCTGTAAGTAAATTAAGATGTGTTGATCAAAATAAAATAGGTTTTTACGTATAAGCGACTTATTATAAGTCGCTTATACTTTTTTTAATTACAAAACCAATTACAAAACTTACAAAAACTATTTTTACTATTGAAAGCGTTTTAATATTGTTATTAAGAAAACAAGGGGGTGCCATATGGGAATTCAAAAGAATGTGGAAGCGGTATCATTTGCTGAAGGAAATGAATTGAAAAATGAATCTTTCGCTTCTAAAATTATGAACGTTAAAATCGGTGTTATACCTTTACCGTTATATGTAGTATTGGCTGCTATTATTTATGGGGCATCTGTATATAATAAATTGCCAGCAGACATGATTGGTGGTTTTGCAGTTATTATGATCATGGGTATTTTCTTAGGTGACATTGGGATGAGAATTCCAATTTTAAAAAATATCGGTGGTCCAGCAATTCTCTCATTATTTATTCCATCATTACTTGTATTTTTTAACTGGATGAACCCAGCTTCAATGGAAGCTGCGACTATGTTAATGAAAAAATCGAACTTTTTATATTTATATATTTCTTGTTTAGTAGTCGGAAGTATTTTAGGAATGAATCGTAAAGTGTTAGTGCAAGGTTTCGTTCGTATGTTTATTCCTTTAGTAGTAGGAACGTTAGCTTCTGTAGCAGTAGGATTATTGGTCGGTTCACTATTCGGGTTTGAAATGAAGCATACATTCTTCTTTATTATCGTACCAATTGTGAGCGGTGGTATTGGAGAAGGGATTTTACCATTGTCATTAGCATACAGTGACATTTTAAACGAATCATCAGCAACATTCGTATCACAGCTTATTCCGGCAGCTATTATTGGGAATATGTTTGCAATCGTGAGTGCAGGGTATATGAAGCGTTTAGGCGAGAAGAGACCTGAGCTTAGTGGTAATGGTGTATTAGTGAAAACAGACAATCAAGCAGAATTATTAAAAGAACAAAATACAGAGAAGCCAATTGATTTCTCATTAATGGGAGCAGGTTTATTAATTGCATGTACGTTCTTTATCTTCGGAGGGTTTGCTTCTAAGTTCATCGGTATTCCTGGGGCAATCATTATGATTTTCTCAGCAGCACTTGTGAAATACTTTAAACTAATGCCAGCAAAAATGGAGCAAGGAGCATTCCATTTATATAAATTTATTTCAAAGAATTTAACTTGGCCGTTAATGGTCGGATTAGGATTGCTATATATTCCGTTAAAAGACGTAGCGGCAGTTCTTTCAGTGGGATATGTTGTTGTTTGTGCATCGGTTGTTCTTACAATGGTAGCATCAGGTTTTCTTATAGGAAAAGTGATGAAAATGTATCCAGTTGAATCAGCAATTGTAACTGGATGTCATAGCGGTTTAGGCGGAACTGGAGATGTTGCTATTTTATCAGCTTCAAATCGTATGGAATTAATGCCTTTCGCACAAATTTCGACGCGTTTAGGCGGGGCAGCAATGGTTGTAACAGCGACAATCTTATTAACAATGTTTTCATGATCAAACAAGCTAGCTATATTCATATAGCTAGCTTGTCAAATTAAGGGGAGATTATAAGTATGTTAGAAAATCAAATTAATGAAAGATCATTGTTATTGCATAAAGAGTTGGTAGGGAAAATTGAGATTACAAGTAAGGTAGAAGTTAATACAGCGGATGATTTAAGCCTGACTTATACACCAGGTGTAGCGGAGTCTTGTAAAGCAATTGCAGCAGATGAAGAAACAGCGTATGACTATACAGCAAGAGGGAATATGGTTGCAGTTGTTTCAGATGGAACAGCAGTACTTGGTTTAGGGAATATTGGACCGAAAGCGGCTATGCCTGTTATGGAAGGGAAAAGTATTTTATTTAAAAAGTTTGCGAATGTAGATGCTTTCCCGTTATGTTTAGGGACGACGAATGTGGATGAAATCGTTACCCTTGTGAAAAATTTAGAACCTACATTTGCAGGTATTAATTTAGAAGATATTGCAGCACCACGTTGCTTTGAAATTGAAAAACGATTAAAAGAAGAAACGAATATCCCTGTATTCCATGATGATCAACATGGAACAGCTATTGTCGTCTTAGCAGCTGTTATTAATGCATTAAAAGTTGTAAGTAAACAAATGGATAATGTGAAAATTGTTATTAACGGTGCGGGTTCGGCAGGAATTGCAATTGGAAAATTATTATTAAAAGCTGGTGCAAAACACATTACGTTAGTTAGCTTAGAAGGTATTGTTTGTGAAGGTGAAACATGGATGAACGAAGCGCAAATTGAAGTTTCAAAGAAGACAAATCGAGAATATGTGCGTGGAACATTAAAAGAAGCGATTCATCAGGCTGATATCTTTATTGGCGTATCTGCGCCTAACGTATTAACGAAAGAACTTGTAAAGACGATGAATGAGAAAGCGATTGTGTTTGCAATGGCAAATCCAATTCCAGAAATATTCCCAGAAGATGCATTAGAAGCTGGAGCTGCTGTAGTTGGAACTGGTCGTTCTGATTATTCAAATCAAGTAAATAATGTATTAGCGTTCCCTGGTATATTCCGTGGTGCTTTAGATGTACGCGCGACTGATATTACAGAAGAGATGAAATTAGCGGCAGCATATGGGATCGCTAACATAATTACGGACGAAGAGCGTAGTGCGAACTATGTAATTCCAAATCCATTAGATAAAAGAGTTGTTCCGAATGTTGCAGAAGCAGTAGCGAAAGCAGCCATAGATTCAGGTGTGGCACAAATTACGAAAATGCCAAGTTATAAATAGTAAAAAGCAGTGCCTTCAAGGCACTGCTTTTTTGAGGTAAGAAATCAAAATAATGAAGAAGTGTAGAGTTATTCGTGCTCCCGCATTATTTATCCCGCCCAAAATTCAGTGGATGCAAGGAAGTAGATTAGTTTTGACAACTTACTCAACAGTGATTACAAATTGATCATAATATTTTTCATTCGCATATATATTTAATACCCATAATCCGGATGAAGGTAGCGATATAGTGAGAGGGAGTTCGTTTGTAGTAGAATCGATTGTATTTGAAGTAGTCCAAGTTTGTTTGGAAGTTTCTTGTTGATAGAGTATTGGTGTTGGAGTTACAGATCCTTGTTTTAGCGCGATAATAGATAAATTTCCAGTTGGTATTTCAGGGTCTAGAAAGTACCACATAATTTCATTTTGTTCATTTGCGACAATAGGTGTATCAGCAATTGCAATTCTTCTTTCAATCCCCTTTAAAGGTATCTTTCCGTCTACGAAGGAGGGCGCTTCTTCCCAATTTACATCTTTTAAAACACTAAGATGAAAAAAGGAAGGGGCGTTAACCTGAGATGATGATATTACTATGGCTTCTTTTTTTAGTGCTTTTGAATCAGGTTGAGCCTGTGTGCATCCAGTGATGAGAAAGGAGAAAAGTAGCATAGTTCCGATTTTTTTCATGGTGCCACGCTCCTAATTATTATTGTTAGTGTAATTGTATTTGCTAGATAGCGGGACAATTCCTTTAAAGTATAAAAAGAGGTCGTAAGTTTTGTACGACCTCTTTTGACATTTTTTTATATTTGTTCAGTTGTGTAGGTTGGCTCGGTCTCTTTTTGAGGCATCGTCAAAAAAATAACAGACAGAACGATACATACGCCGCCTAATAATTGATATGATCCAAACGATTCATTTAGCCAAGTGATTGAAACGATGGCTGCTACAAGTGGTTCAATACTAGATAAAATACTTGTTTCTGTTGCTGCTAAATATTTAAGACTACCAATATAAAGAAGGAAAGAAAGGGTCCCACTAATAATGATAAGAATAAGCATAGAAAAAGTTTTTAGTGTAAGAGTTTGTGAAAATTGATTCCATCCAAATGAACGATTATAAATAAGTAGTGCAATTCCTCCGATTAACATCCCCCAACCAATTACTACAGTTGTTCCGCATTCTTTAATGAGAGAAGCTGGATGAAGGGTATAAAATGCAAATCCAATTGCCGTTAATAGTCCGAAAATAATGGCTGATTTAGATAAAACAATATTTTCGATTGAGCCATTTGTAATAATAAAGTATGTTCCTGTTAGCGCAGTTATAATTGCAAGTAGTTGCATAGAAGCAGGGAATTTTCTTTGCTGAAATGCAACATACATTGTAATAAGAACAGGGCCTAGAAATTGAAAGAGTGTTGCTGTGACAGCATTACTAATATGAACTGTTTCGATAAAGGCATATTGCGCGCCGAGCATGCCAAGAATAGAGAAAATAATAAGCTGTATAGAATGTCTAGGATGTTTCCAAATTTGAAATATGTTTTGTTTCTTTATTAGTAAGATAGATAAAATAAATACTCCTGCAAGCAACAAGCGAATTGTTAAAAAATCAATTGATGATACGTTCGTATGTTGAAATAGCCATTGAATCATCGGTCCAGATAATCCCCATAATGTGGCTCCTGTAATAATCATAATGAGTCCAATACGTCTATTTTTGTTCATGATCATGCATCTCCTCTTTAGTATTTGATTTTTTATGTGTGACATGATAAAAGGAATTATATATAAAATCTGGTACTGTAAAAAGTATCAGATTTTAGTTTTATTAAGGGGTCAGATATTATGTTAGAATTAACGCCTAATTTAAATATGAATAGTAAGAAGGCATTGTATGTGCAGTTGTATGAGTATATAAAAAAAGAAATTAAAGATGGAACAATTCTATCTTTTACGAAATTACCAGCTAAGCGAAAGTTAGCAACACATTTACAAGTAAGTAAAAATACAGTAGAGGCAGCTTACGAGCAATTACTTGCAGAAGGTTATATTGAATCAATTTCGAGAAAAGGTTATTTTGTATGTAAGATTGAGCAAATGGTTCATGTAGAAGAAAACGAAGAGAAAATAGAAGAAGTACCCTTTCAGGAGAGGGGTTATAAATTTGATTTCACACAAACAGGAGTCGATACAAATGCTTTTCCGTTCAATATGTATCGAAAAATTATAAATGACGTATGGCAGCCTCATAATAATGAGTTGCTCTTTCTTGGTCACCCACAAGGAGAATGGAGCTTAAGAGAAGAAATTGCGAACTATTTGTATGAATCTAGAGGTGTGCGTTGTGCAGCTAGTCAAATCGTATTAGGAGCGGGAACACAAATATTAGTGAAATTACTGTTTCAATTATTAAAAGGAAGTAATTATGCAGTTGAAAACCCAGGTTATCATAGGAAAATGGTTGTTTTTGAACAGGGAGAAGAGAAGGTTCAAATGTTGTCTTTAGACAGGGACGGAATTTGTATGGCAGATTTAGAAAATAGCGATGCAAATATTGTATTTGTAACTCCATCCCATCAATTCCCATGCGGAATGATTATGCCTATCACGAGAAGGATGCAGCTTTTACAATGGGCGAAGAAAGAAGAAGGTAGGTATATTATTGAAGATGATTACGATAGTGAATTTCGCTATTCGGGAAAACCTATACCGGCACTGCAAGGGTTAGATACAGACGGGAAAGTTATTTATATGGGGACGCTATCGAAAGCATTGTTGCCATCATTACGGATGAGCTATATGGTGTTACCAAAGAAATTGATTAAAAAGTATCAACAACAATATTTATTTTATACACAAAGTGTTTCAAGAATGGACCAAGAAGTGATTAGAAGGTTTTTAAATGAAGGATATTGGGAAAAACATATTCATAAAATGCGTGTCGTCTATCGAAAGAAGAGAGATCGACTTGTTTTTGAACTAGAAAATTACTTCTCAAATCGTGTTGAAGTGATAGGAGAAGATTCAGGATTGCACATTTTATTAAAGGTGCATAATGGAATGCGGGAAAAAGAATTAATTAAAGAAGCTGCGAAACATAGTATCAAAATATACCCTGTGTCTACGTACTATAAAGACGGTACTGCACCTGAAAATATAGTACTACTTGGATTTGCGATTTTATCAGAAGAAGAAATTGCGAAAGCGATTCAATTATTAAATAAGGCATGGTTTATAAAAAAGTAAAAAAACATCCTCATATATGAGAGGATGTTTTTTATTATTTATTTTCATCTAGGAATAAGACCATATGCTCTTCATCCCAATATTGTCCGTTATATTTCAGTGAACGTTCTTGTACACCAAACGTTTTAAAGCCTAATGACTCATAAAGTTTCTTCGCACCATCGTTTCCGACAACAACATCAAGCATAACTTGTTCTACGTCTAAAGATTTAGCAAGCTCAAGACATTCTTTAATAAGTGCTTTTCCTGCTCCAAGTCCGCGTGCTTTTGGAGACACATATACGGAACCAATTTTTGCTTTATGTTCTTGTTTTACATATGGTTTCGTTTCCAGTGTAGCAACTCCGATTAATTTTCCGTCTTTAAATGCACCTAGTGTATAGTTTTCGTCTTGTGCTAGTTTTTGTGCTTTATATTCAATAGCACACTCTTTATTAATAATATCTTCATAAGAAGAGCTGAAAGCTTCAGGGTTTTGCTTTAATCCTTCTACGCGAAGTTCTAAGTAAATTTCTGCTTCGTCTTTTGTTAATACATGGATATCCAATTATATCACCCTCCAGATCTTTGACAAATGTACCTTTACCATGCTATTCGCGGGCAGTAAGGCTCCAATTTTAAAATTCGGCGAATGCGCGGAAGTTAGGTGGGAGGTAACTGCCCGTAAATGCCCGATTGGTTCAACTAATAATCCATGGAGTGAACCTTTCCATGGATTAAAGTTTCACTTTATTTTATATTGAAATAAGAATAATTTCAAAAGCTTAGCTTCTAAGGGCAGATTTTATGAACAAAATAACACCAGTAGTGTTTACTACTACTGGTGTTTTCACACGCATCTTATTCAAAAGGAATCTCGATTATAAAGTTTGTTCCCACTCCTAATTGGCTTGTTACTAGAATGGAACCGTTATGCAATTCTACAATTTCCTTTGCAACAGCCAGTCCGATACCTTTTCCTCCAGTAGCCCTCGTTCTGGATTTATCAACACGGTAAAAGCGATCGAAAATATGCGGGATATCTTCTTCTGGAATACCTTCACCTTCATCTTGTACACTGATTGTAAAATAATCTGCTTCCGTTAGTACACGTATTGTTATAGTAGTGTTTTCTGGTGAATGCTGATAAGCATTATGCAATAAATTTAACATAACTTGTTCCATGCGTCTTTCGTCTATGCAAACTTCTAAATCGTTTTTACAATATACATGAAGTTGCATTTGTTTGTTCGTTAATGTTGTTTTTGTTTTTTCAACCATTCTTTCTAAAAATGGTTGAAGAAGCATCGTTTGTTTTTTAATAACAAATTGGTGTTGTTCTAATTGTACAAGCATAAATAAATCTTGTACGAGATCGGTTACACTATCCGTTTCGTCCTCAATGATTTGTAAATATTCTTCGCGTTCTTCTTTCGTTAAAGAGTCTCTCTTTGCTACCTTTGCATAACCTTTCATATAGGTTAATGGAGTTAATAATTCGTGAGCAACACTAGCGAGGAATTCATTTCGTTCTTTTTTCATATACGTAAGTTCACTCGATAAATCTTCAATCGTTTTTGCTAAACTTCCAAGTTCATCATTTCGTTTAATTCCTAATTGAATTGGCTTATTTAATTTTGAAATTTTTTCGGTCGCTCTTTTCATTTTTATAAGCGGCTCTGTAATAACTCGAGAAAAAACAAAAACAGAAATCGTTGTTAAAATAATTGTTAAAATACTGATGATAAGAAATTGGTCCATGAGTTTAATTAACATATTTTCTAAAAAAGATGTCTTTAATAACATATGTAAGTTACCTTGAAATCCAGTTATTTCAAGTGGGCTTACTGTAGAGATGAATTTCGATTTTTTCCAGTTTTTTTCTACGATCACCCCGTTTTGGGGGATATTTTTCGTTTTGCAAATAAGTTGTTTTTGCATTTCCTTTGTTACGGGTTCTGAGGTGGAAATAATTTTGCCGTTCTTGTCAGTTATAATGATAGTGGTATCGGTGTTAGCAATTAATTCTGAGCCAATTAATTCTTCAGCTGCATGCTCGATAGTGAACTCTTGATACCAAGGGCGTTTAGGTCGTTCGGTGTTTGGTTTTTGTTTAGAATATTCATTCCATTTTGCGCGGTTTACAATTTTGTCACGATACCGATTGCCTTTTTCTAATAGAGCACCTGTTTCTTCTGTAATCCGCATTTTTGAAATACTTTTGTAAAAGGATACGAAAGCAATTGTTTCAATACATAAAGCTAATATTAAAAAGTATGTCCCAATTTTAAGTGAAAGTTTACTCATTTTCCCACCATACCTTATTCATAATAAAGGGTCAGTGGTATGATATTTCCACTGACCTAAATAATTATTCACTTTTCCATTTATATCCGACTTTATAAACGGTTTCTAAATAATCCTCGACTGGAAATCCTTTTTTACGTAATTTATCACGGATATTGCGAATATGCGAATCAATCGTTCTATATTCGATGTCTGTTTCATAGCCCCAAATTTTTTCGATTAAATCATCTCGGCTGTAAGCACGGTTTGTATTTTGTAAAAACAGTCCAAGTAATGAAAATTCGATAGGAGTTAGTGAGATTTTTTCGTCATACACTGTGACAGTATGTTTCGTTTTATCCCACTCAATACCATTGAAGCTAACAAAGCCATCTTTCTTTGTCCGGCGTAATATAGCTTCAATTCGTGCGACTAATACATGCTCATCAAATGGTTTTGTGATATAGTCGTCTGCTCCCATAGTAAGGCCTTTAACCATATCGTAATTTTGATTACGAGCTGTTAGCATAATGATTGGAACGTTGGAAATTTGACGGATTTGATAGCAAGTATCCCATCCGTCCATATTTGGCATCATAACATCTAATAAAATAATATCGAATTTTTTTTGCTCGATTAATTCCAGCGCTTCAAGGCCAGATTTAGCTTTCATACAAAAATAGCCGCGAGGGCTTAAGAAAAGATCTAGCAATCGTAACATACGTTCTTCATCGTCTACTAATAAAATTTTTACCATAATCTTGTGCACCCCAAACTATTCATTCTACTTGTATAGTTTACATGAAAATAATAAAAAACTCTTTTTATGTGATTGAATGGATGGCTGATTTTTTCGCTCAGGGCAATTGACATAAAAAATGCACTAGTTTTGCACAACTATTATTTATAATAGAAAACGTAGCGACACAAATACCCTATGTTGCGACATAACGTCATGTCATTTTATTTATAAAATGACAATTCCATTCTATTGTGTATGTGAGATAGAGAGGGTTTTCGTATTCACCTCGCATCGGATAAGAAAAATTTCCTATCTCACACTTTTTTTAAAAGGAGATAATACACATGAATCCAAAAGAAGAAATTTCAAAAAAAGAAAAGCAAGATCGTAATACGGTTGTAATGTGTGTTGCCGTATCTATGATTATTATTATAAGTTGCGTAAATAAAATTTTGGGGATTTTATAATATATAAAAGCTGATTACTTGTTAACAAGCAATCAGCTTTTTTTATTTTATCCGATTGGTGTGGAGTAATAACTAGTGGGGGAATGACTTCCTGGATTAAAGTTCTACTTTATCAAGAGGCATATTTTTATATAATAAACCAAGGTAAAATTGCTAATCCAGAAGTTACCATTGCTGTAGCACATATTAAAAAGATAGCTCGTTTTTTTTGTTTCATGTCACATTCTCCTCTACATATCAATTGAATGCTGTTCGTTCATTTTATATTTTTAGTATAATGAATGGAAAGGATTGGTACGATCGATAAAGGTGACATGAAGATTACATTGTTGTAATGAAAAAAGCATCTTTCTTAATAAGAAGATGCTTTGGGAAAACTATCCCGCTATTTGTGGATTAATAATCAGTGGGGATAGACACCCCCACCAATTAAAGTTTCACTTTATATTGAAGTATTAATCATTTAAGAATAAAACCATATGTTCTTCGTCCCAATATTGACCGTTGTGCTTTAATGAACGTTCTTGCACGCCGTAAGTTTGGAAACCTAATGACTCATATAGTTTTTTTGCGGCATCGTTACCAACTACAACATCGAGCATAAGTTGTTCTACATGTAATTTATCGGCATTTTCAATAATTGCTTTAATTAGAGCTCGTCCTGCCCCAAGGCCACGTGCTTTTGGGGAAACAAAAACGGAGCCGATTTTTGCTTTATGTTCTTGTTTAATGAATGGTTTTGTTTCTAAAGTAGCAATACCAATCAAATCGTTATCGTTGAAGACACCTAGAGTATACTTATCGGGATTGCTTAATCTTTTTGCCATAGCAGCTACAGGATTTTCATGTTTAAGAACATCTTCATAAGAAGAGCTAAAAGCTTCCGGGTTCTTCGTTAAACCTTCCATACAAACTTTTAAATATATTTCTGCGTCCTCTGTTGTTAATAAGCGAATTTCCATAGTTGTAACCTCCTTGGTGGATTTCAAATAAATCCATTACTTTTATAAGATTGAGTATGCGTTTTTTAGCAGTCTCTTTTAATTTGTAAAAGAATGAAAAGATATATGCTACAATGTTTTGATTTAATTGTGTAATGAAATTATATATTAACTTTATTAACTATTCAAGTATTTAATATATTACATTTTTATAACTAAAATAACTCCTCGATCGAGGAGTTATTTTTTAAACATTCAATTGATAGCCATCAATTCGTTTTGGATGTGTGTAAATATTACAAGAGTCATTTCTAATAAATCCTACGACTGTAATGCCTAAGTCATGAGCAAGTTGCAAGGCTAGTTTTGTTGGAGCGGATTTGGATAGAACAATTTCACAGCCGATTTTTGAAACTTTGAGTAAAATTTCAGATGAAATACGTCCGCTAAATGCGATAATTTTTCCTTTAACAGATATATCATTACGTAAACAATAGCCGTATATTTTATCTAATGCGTTATGTCTTCCGATATCCATTCTTGATATAAGGATATTGTTTCGATCACATAGCGCAGTATTGTGAACACCGCCGGTTTGGCGAAATGTAGTGGAAGATTGTTGTAAGGCATTCATTAAGTAAAAGCATTCTTCAGGAGTAATTTTTACATGTATATCATGTAAATCTTTTGCTTTTGCGGCGTCGTTTACGAAAATAAAACCTTGTCTACCTTTTCCGCAGCAAGAAGTGATGTATCGTTTATTATATAAAGTTTGATAGAGTGGATTCACTTTTGATGATTTTACATGGACAATTCCGTTCTCTTTTTGAACCCATATTTCTTCAACATCTTTATAGGAAGAAATAATTCCTTCAGAAATTAAAAAACCAACTACCATATCTTCAATGTAATTTGGTGTGCATACAACTGTTACGTATTCTTCACCATTTAATTTAATAGTAATAGGAGATTCTGTAACAATCTCATCAACTTGTTTTGAAAATGAGCCAGATTGATAGCGTACAATCGTATATGTCTCTTGCGTAAACTCCATATTAAATTCCCCTTTTATATGTATTTTTCTCCCACATTTATCATAAAACATTGAAAAAATAAAAACACCTATTAGCAGGGAAATCACAGATTATTTTGGTTATTATTGTATATGTACGATATAATAGAACTGTAGAATAGTGACATTTTCAAGCTTTCGTAGTTATACCTTATAACATCAAGAATCGACTTCATAAGAAAAGGATTTCAGCAGAGCGTTTCAAAAATATGTACAGTAACTTGTTTTTTGAAAACGGATTCATAAACGTGTTGTACAGTTGGTTGTAAGGAGTGGGGAAACTATGGCAGAACAGACAGTCCGTGTAACCGTTGATGGTAAAGAATTTGCTGCATCAGGTGAAAAGACGATACTACAATTATTTAACGAGAGTAACTTGGAACATCCTCAAATTTGTCATGTACCAGAAGTAGATCCAATTCAAACTTGTGATACATGTATTGTAGAAGTAGATGGGAAGTTAATGCGTGCTTGTTCAACGCAAATAGAGAACGGTATGCATATTGAAAGACAGTCGCAGCGCGCAAAAGAGGCGCAGACTGAGGCGATGGATCGAATATTAGAGAACCATTTATTGTATTGTACTGTTTGTGATAACAATAATGGTAACTGTAAAGTGCATAATACAGTGCATATGATGGAAATTGAAGAACAGAAATACCCGTATGAACCGAAAGTAAGTGCGTGTGAAGTGGACATGTCACATCCGTTTTACCGGTATGATCCCAATCAATGTATTGCTTGTGGACAGTGTGTAGAAGTATGTCAAAACCTACAAGTCAATGAAACTATATCGATTGATTGGAATTTAGACCGCCCGCGTGTTATTTGGGACAATGGTGTAAGTATAAATGACTCGTCTTGTGTGAGTTGTGGGCAATGTGTAACAGTTTGTCCATGTAATGCGTTAATGGAAAAAACAATGCTAGGTGAAGCTGGGTTTATGACAGGATTAAAACCAGATGTGTTAGATCCGATGATTGATTTTGTAAAAGATGTAGAGCCAGGATATAGCAGTATTTTAGCAGTTTCAGAAGTGGAATCTGCGATGCGCAAGACGAAGGTTAAAAAAACGAAAACAGTTTGTACATTTTGCGGTGTAGGTTGCTCGTTTGAAGTGTGGACGAAAGACCGTCACATTTTAAAAGTACAACCTGTTTCAGATGCACCGGTTAATGGTATCTCTACATGTGTAAAAGGCAAATTTGGATGGGACTTTGTAAATAGTGAAGATCGCATTACAAAGCCATTAATTCGCCAAGGAGATATGTTTGTTGAAGCTTCTTGGGAAGAGGCTCTTGAAGTTGTTGCATCTAACATGCAGCATATTAAATCAGAATACGGCAGCGATGCATTTGGGTTTATTTCTTCTTCGAAAGTAACGAATGAAGAGAATTATCTTATGCAAAAACTAGCTCGTCAAATATATGGAACAAATAATGTAGATAACTGTTCCCGTTATTGTCAATCTCCAGCAACAGACGGCTTATTTAAAACTGTCGGTATGGGCGGGGATGCTGGAACAGTGAAAGATATCGCTGAAGCAGGTCTTGTTATTATCGTTGGTGCGAATCCGACAGAGGGACATCCTGTACTTGCGACGCGTGTGAAACGTGCTCATAAATTACACGAACAAAAATTAATTGTAGCAGACCTTCGTAAACATGAAATGGCTGAGCGTGCGGATATATTTGTTCATCCGAGTCAAGGAACTGATTATGTATGGCTTGCTGGTATTACGAAATATATTATCGATCAAGATTGGCATGATAAAAAGTTCTTAGCTGAAAATGTAAAGAACTTTGATGAATATAGCAAAATGTTAGAAAAGTATTCGCTTGATTACACAGAAGAAATTACGGGGATTTCTAAAGAGAACCTGAAAGAAATGGCTCGTATGGTATATGAAGCAGACGGTACTTGTGTACTTTGGGGAATGGGTGTAACTCAAAATACAGGTGGTAGTACAACTTCAGCTGCAATTTCAAATTTATTACTTGTTACGGGTAACTACCGTCGTCCTGGTGCAGGTGCATACCCATTAAGAGGACATAATAACGTACAAGGCGCTTGTGATATGGCGACCTTACCGAATTGGCTTCCAGGTTATCAAGCGGTATCTGATGATACGCTCCGTGCTAAATTTGAAAAAGCGTACGGTACGACGATTCCGAAAGAGCCAGGATTAAATAATATTGCAATGTTACTTGCGGCGGAAGAAGGAAAACTGCGCGGTATGTATGTTATGGGTGAAGAAATGGCTTTAGTAGATTCAAATGCGAACCATGTGCAACATATTTTAGCGAATTTAGATTTCCTTGTTGTTCAAGATATGTTCTTATCAAAAACAGCTCGTTTTGCTGATGTTATTTTACCGGCAGCACCGAGCTTAGAAAAAGAAGGGACGTTTACGAATACAGAACGTCGTATTCAAAGATTATATGAAGTATTGAAGCCGCTTGGTGATTCAAAACCAGACTGGTGGATTTTACAAAAAGTAGCTCGTGCACTAGGCGGAGATTGGAATTATGAAAACCCAAGTGAGATTATGGATGAAATAGCATCGCTTGCACCGTTATATTCTCAGGCAACATATGATCGTTTAGAAGGATGGAATAGTTTATGTTGGGGTAGCCATGATGGTAGCGATACACCGCTATTATATGTAGATGGATTTAACTTCCCAGATAAACTTGCTCGTTTATCATTAGATGAATGGGTACCACCAGTTGTGGCGCCGGATGAGTATGATTTACTATTAAATAATGGTCGTATGCTAGAGCATTTCCATGAAGGGAATATGACGAATAAGTCGGCTGGTATTTTATCTAAAGTATCTGAAGTATTCGTTGAAATTTCACCTGAACTTGCTAAAGAGCGTAATGTGAAAGATGGTGGTCTTGTAGAATTAGCATCGCCGTTTGGTAAGATTAAAGTACAAGCACTTGTTACAGACCGTGTAACGGGAAATGAGTTATATTTACCAATGCATGCAACAGTAAATGAAGAGGCTATTAATATTTTAACAGGAACAGCGACAGATATTTATACGTGTACACCAGCGTATAAACAAACGATGGTGAAACTGCGCGTATTACGTGAAAAAGGAAATCGTCCATTACCATCTTCAAACCCGCGAGATAAAAAACGCCATCCACAAAATGGTGTTGAAATTCAGCAAAAATGGCAAAGAAAACAATACGTATCACTGGTGGACTAGGGGGCGGAGATAGTGGCAAAAGAAATTACGTTAATTAAAAAGAAAGTTGTAACAGAAGAAGAGAAGAAACAGCAATTAGCAGAGGAACTGTTCACGGAATTAGCGAATAACCGTGAAGCAGTTGAGGAAACGATGCAATTACTAGCGCAATTACAGAAAGCTGGTATTTTAGATGCGGCGATTAGTTTACTTGCTGCGAAAGAAGATGTTTCGAAAATTGCTGTTGAGCAATTAAATCGTGAACCAGTGAAAAATGCACTGAACAATATGATGGGGGCAGGAGAGGCTTTATCTTCAGTTGACCCAGAGGTAACAAAACAAATCACATCGAGCTTAGTTACTGGATTGCAATTTGCAACAGATGAATTAAATAGTGGTAAAAAAACAAAAGTGATGGATTTCTTTAAAGTATTAAAAGATCCAGATATCAATAGAGCAATCACATTCGGTTTTAGCTTTTTGAAAGCATTTGGGCAAGGATTAGAGAAAAAATAGAGTAGATGAAAAAAGTGATGGGAAGTAGCCATCACTTTTTTCATTATATGTATAAGAGTGTTCATGTTAAGCGGAATATATTATTATTATTAAAAAGATGGATTAGAAATGGAAATGTGGAATCCATCTCAAATATCGTTTTAGAATGTGGAGGAATATATGCAACACCGTAAAAGACTATCTATACCAGGAGTAATGAGCCATTCCTTTCAAACAGTAAAATTTGCTTTTTGGAATGTATTAACCTTTCAACTTGCTTATAAATTGTTAGCAGCGATTGTATTTGTTCCACTGTTTGGGATCATTTTTAATAAATTATTGTATTTTGGTGGTTACGCAAATGCGACAAATGATGAATTATTAGCATTTTTGAAAACACCATACGGCATTTTGGCAATCGTAATTTTATCATTGTTAGCACTGTTTCTTATCTTTACGGAATTTGCGGTGCTTATTATTATTTCGTATTTCGCTCATAAAAGACAAAAGGTGAAATTACGTCCGATTTTATATAAAACAGTAACGTACTTACCTACGCTTTTCACATATTGCTTACCGGGATTTATTTTATATGCTGTCGTATTGTTACCTCTTTTAAATATGGGATATGAAACGGCATTAATTCCGCAAATCCAAATTCCTAACTTTATTACAG
The DNA here is from genome assembly GCF_011066025.1 of Bacillus sp. EKM202B. Lineage (NCBI taxonomy): Bacteria > Bacillati > Bacillota > Bacilli > Caryophanales > Bacillaceae > Bacillus > Bacillus sp. EKM202B. Next base: position 63,324 of record NZ_JAAMNK010000020.1, read on the forward strand.
GAGAACTGTTTAAAACGACGATGGGACAAGTAGGCTATTACACGTTCTTTGCCGTAGTTGCGTATTTGAACCTTCGCTGGATTTTCGTTCTACCTATTGTTGTTTTAGAACAAAAGCAGTTTCGCACAGCAGCGCGTAAAAGTGCAGCTTTAGTAAAAGAAAGCTTTTTTAAAGTACTATTCTTTTTAGTAGGGTTTTTTATTTCAATAGGAATTGTTTATATTGTGTTTTTTGGAATATATTTATTGTGTCTATGGGGTGTGTATGAATTTACAAACCCAGAAGGGACATTTGCTTTATTAGCTGAATCAACGATTTCTGTATTCCTAACAAGTACATTGTATTTATTTAGCTTTATCGTTACACCATTTTATATTATGGCTATAACAAGATTGTACTTACAAAAGGTTCCGGTTGAAGATGTTTTATTAGAAGAAGGATTAGATTATTCGAAAACGAAAGCGGATAAATGTTTCTTTCAAAAACATCGCTGGAAATTTATTAGTGTATATATTGTAGGGATTATTACGGCCGGAATGGTCGTTGCCTTCATTGTAACGTTTATTTCAAATTCGTATAAAGAACCGATTATTATGGCGCACCGCGGATATATATCAAAAGGGGTAGAAAATACGAAAGAAGCTGTGCAAGGTGCTATTGATGCAAAAGCAGACTACGCTGAAATAGATGTATTACAAACGAAAGACGGTGAGCTAGCGGTTATACATGACTTGAAGTTAAAACGTCTTGCAAATGCCAATGTGCATGTGTCAGATTTAACGATGGATGAATTAAGACAGCTTACTCTTAGTCAAGATGGATTTTCAGGACAAATAAGTACACTTGATGAAATCATTAAGCTTGCAAAGGGGAAAATCAAACTCAATATTGAAGTGAAGCTTCATGGGGGCGAAAAAGACTTTGTAAATAAAGTATTAAAAGCGATTAAAGATAATGAATTTGAGAAGCAATGTGTAATTCAAACGTTACACTATCCACTCATTAAAGAGTTTAAGCGTGCAAATTCAGATATAAAAGTAGGATATATACTGTATGCAAGTAGAGCTAACTTAAAGAATGTAAAAGCCGACTTTTATGTAGCAGAAGAATACATGTTAAATAAGAAATTAGTAAAAGAAGCAAGGAAGTTAAATAAGCCAATTTACGTATGGACAGTAAATGATATGGAGAGTTTAAAGGCATATTATAAGTTAAACATAGATGGTATCATTACCGATTATCCTGAAGATGCACGTGAAACAATTAAGGAGTTAAAAGAGCAAGAAGCGGAAGAAAGTGATCTGTTTGATAAAATTACTGAAACAACAGATGATTTGTTTTCAAAGTTATTTATAAGTTATCCAGCTGCTGGCTAAATGCCAGCAGCTGTTTTTTTGTAAAAAGAATATATTTCTAAAGTATTGTGTAAAGTAATAACTGTATATGTATACGTCTTCATTTGGAGTTTTTACATTGTTATATTATTGTCAAATAATAAATGATTACTGCTTATTTTGAAGGGATATAATAAAAATAGAGTAATAGATAATGAAATAGAACGAACTTCCTAATAGAATCAATGTTTTATATATTTACACTATTCTAAATATATAAACTTTAGAAAAATGATATGTTAGCGTTTTCATAACTTTTAAGTTATGCTAGAATAAGGACATAAGTTATTAATTATTACAAAAAGAAAAAAGACTTTCTTTTTTCTGTTAATTATAAGGGGGCATTTCATTATGCGTATTGGGGTACCAGCAGAAATTAAAAACAACGAAAACCGTGTGGCAATGACACCAGCTGGTGTTGTACATTTAATTCGTAACAATCACGAAGTATTTATTCAAAAGGGTGCAGGTTTAGGATCTGGTTTCACAGATGCTCAGTATGTTGAAGCGGGAGCAAAAATTGTTGATACAGCTGAAGAAGCTTGGAACATGGAAATGGTTATGAAAGTTAAGGAACCAATTGAAAGCGAATACAAACACTTCAGTGAAGGTTTAATCTTATTCACATACTTACACTTAGCTCCAGAACCAGAATTAACAAAAGCTTTAATCGAGAAGAAAGTAGTAGCTATTGCGTACGAAACAGTACAATTAGAAAACCGTTCATTACCATTACTTGCACCTATGAGTGAAGTAGCTGGTCGTATGGCTGCACAAATTGGTGCACAGTTCCTTGAGAAAAACAAAGGCGGTAAAGGTATCTTACTTGCAGGTGTTCCAGGGGTTAAACGTGGTAAAGTAACAATTATCGGTGGTGGACAAGCTGGTACAAATGCTGCTAAAATTGCAGTTGGACTAGGTGCGGATGTAACAATCATCGACTTAAGTGCAGAACGTCTTCGTCAATTAGATGACATTTTCGGAAACCAAGTAAAAACTTTAATGTCTAATCCTTACAATATTGCAGAAGCTGTAAAAGAGTCTGATCTTGTAATTGGTGCAGTATTAATCCCAGGTGCAAAAGCGCCAAAACTTGTAACAGAAGAAATGATTAAATCAATGGAACCGGGTTCTGTTGTTGTAGATATCGCGATTGACCAAGGTGGTATTTTCGAAACAACTGACCGTATTACAACTCATGATAACCCAACTTACGAAAAACACGGTGTTGTTCATTATGCAGTTGCAAACATGCCAGGTGCGGTTCCACGTACATCAACTCTTGCATTAACAAACGTAACAGTACCATATGCAGTACAAATTGCTAACAAAGGCTACAAAGCTGCTTGCCTAGGCAACACTGCATTATTAAAAGGTATTAACACATTAGATGGCTATGTAACATTTGAAGCTGTTGCAGAAGCTCACGGTGTAGAGTACAAAGGTGCTAAAGAATTATTAGAAGCAGAAACAGTATCTTGCTAATAGAAGCATTATACAAAACAAAATCGAACAATATATAAAACAACATGATAAGAGCTAAGAGATAATACCTCTTAGCTCTTCTTGGCAAAAGGGGGCATTCATCGTGGCCAACCTATTTAAAAAGAAATCCGTTACGCAATTGTTAGGGGAAAGTAAAAGTAAAACTTTAACGAAAACGCTAGGGGCATTCGACCTAACAATGCTAGGAATTGGTGCGATAATTGGTACAGGAGTTCTAGTATTAACTGGATTAGTAGCAGCAAGAGATGCTGGTCCAGCAGTTATTTTTTCATTTATGATTGCAGCAATTGTTTGTGGATTTGCAGCTTTATGTTATGCGGAAGTTGCATCTACACTCCCTGTTTCAGGTAGTGTGTACACATATTCGTATGCAACAATTGGTGAGTTTGTTGCTCATTTAATGGGATGGACATTGTTATCCGTATATGTCGTAACGACTGCCGCAGTAGCTGGCGGATGGACGGGTTATTTCAATAATTTAGTGAGTGGATTGGGACTTGAAATCCCAAAAGCATTGCTAACGATTCCAGCGCAAGGTGGTATGGTAAACTTACCGGCAGTTATCGTTACCTTAGTGATAACTTGGTTATTATCACGAGGTACAAAAGAAAGTAAGCGTGTGAATAACATAATGGTATTAATTAAAATTGGTATTGTTGTTTTATTCATTGCAGTTGGTGTATTCTACGTGAAACCAGAAAACTGGATACCATTTGCACCTTACGGTTTAAGTGGAGTGTTCGCAGGGGGAGCAGCAGTATTCTTTGCTTTCTTAGGATTTGATGCATTAGCAACTTCTGCTGAAGAAGTAAAAAATCCGCAACGTGATCTACCAATTGGTATTATTGCCTCGTTAGTTATTTGTACAATCATTTATGTTGTAGTTTGTCTCGTTATGACAGGTATGGTTTCTTATAAGGAATTAGATGTACCTGAAGCTATGGCATATGTGTTAGAAGTTGTAGGACAAGATAAAGTGGCTGGTGTAATTGCTATTGGAGCTGTAATCGGTATTATGGCTGTAATTTTCGCTTACATTTATGCGACAACACGTGTATTCTTCGCAATGAGCCGTGACGGTTTATTACCAAAATCTTTTGCGAAAATTAACAAGAAGACTGAAGCGCCAACATTTTCAGTTTGGTTAACAGGAATTGGTAGTGCTTTAATTGCTGGATTTATCGATTTAAAAGAATTGTCGAATTTAGCGAATATTGGAGCGTTATTAACATTCGCCATGGTTGGTGTAACTGTTATCATTCTTCGTAAAACGCATCCGAAATTACAACGTGGATTTATGGTACCACTTGTACCGATCTTACCGATTATTTCAATTGCATGTTGTCTATTCTTAATGGTAAATTTACCATTAACAACATGGATATACTTCGGTATTTGGTTAGCAATTGGAGTAGTTGTATACTTTGTTTATTCGAAAAAACATAGTCATTTAAAAGACGATGGAAGTTCGCAGGATAATTTAGATCAAGCTAATTAAAGGGATATAAAATAGTAAGCCTTGTGCGTCTAGGGAGCGCACAAGGCTTTTTCTTTTGGATAAGGAAGGAAATAAATGTTAAATTGTCGAATTTTTATGTCGGAATATGAAAAAAGGGGAGGAAGAGGAATGCTAGAAACGAAAGTGGTTGTTGGAGCAGAGGAGTATAATAATAACCCTGGTTGGTTACATACGAATGAAGAAGAATTAAATTTATTGCGAAGAGAAACTTGGCTTGATAAATTTCAACCTAATTCTTTATCAGCAATTTTAGCGGAACATGTATGGGAGCATTTATCGTACGAAGAAGGAATCGAAGCTGCAAAAATTTGTTATGAGTTTTTAACGGAGGGTGGATATATTCGTTGTGCAGTGCCAGATGCATTTTTCCCAGATGAAGAATATCAGCAAGGTGTACAAGTAGGTGGACCAGGGCCATTAGATCATCCAGCAGCAAGTCATAAAATCGTTCATAACTATAAAACAATCACGTCCATGTTTGAATCGGCAGGTTTTCAAGTTAGGATTTTAGAATAATGTGATGAGAATGGTAAGTTTCATTATAATGATTGGAATGAGAAAGATGGTTTTATTTATCGCTCGAAACGTTTTGATCATAGAAATCAAGATGGTACATTAGAATTTGCTTCGTTAATTGTGGATGCAGTGAAACTTTAATCAGTGGGGGTTCTTCATCTCCTGTTGATTATTAGCCTTCAACAATCGGGCTTTTACGGGTAGCTAATGTAGGGGAAATAAGAGAAGGATGCACGATAGTTTTCGTGTATCCTTTTTGTATGAAGAGTATGATAGGTGTGGAGAATATTGATATGTATATGTTGAAATATGAATGGAATTGTCAAAAAAATCTTTCGGATTTTATTGACACATATGAGTAGGCGCTCATATAATAAAAGTATAAGATATATGAACAGTTGTTCATATGTTCAATTAAAGAGGTGAGCTATAATGGCTGAAAATAAAGTAGAAACACCGCAGGAAACTTGTTCTCAAACGGTAATTCATGAGGAAGTCGTGGATCAAGTGAAGCAAACAATTCCGACTGATGAAAGTTTAAGTAAAGTAGCAGAACTATTTAAAGTATTAGGTGACCGTACGCGTACGAGAATATTACATGCATTATTTGAAGCTGAAATGTGCGTTTGTGATTTAGCTTATTTATTAGGAATGACACAATCGTCTATTTCACATCAGCTACGTGTGTTAAAGCAAGCGAAACTTGTAAAGAATCGTAAAGAAGGAAAGGTCGTTTATTATTCGTTAGCTGATCAGCACGTAATTCATATCTTCGAGCAAGCGTTTGAACACGTAAACGAGGAAGAATAAAAACGCGAGGAGGGAGAACGATGGCAGAAGCATTAGTGAAAAAGAAACTGATGTTAGAAGGTTTAGATTGTGCGAATTGTGCAATGAAAATTGAAAAAGGCGTTGGGAATATAGAAGGAGTAAATTCTTGCTCTGTAAACTTTGCAACAAAGACGATGGTTTTAGAAACAGCACAAAATAAAGAAAATGAAGTTGTGACAGAAGCAAAACAGCTTGTTACAAAGTTAGAACCACATATTAAAGTGCAAGAAGAGCAAAAAAATAAAGCTGCAAAAGAAGTTTTTATATTAGAAGGTTTAGATTGCGCGAACTGTGCAATGAAGATTGAAAATAAAGTTAAGGAAATGCCGACAGTTTCAGAAGCAACTGTTGATTTCGTATCAAAGAAATTACGGGTAGAAGTTGCGAATAAAAGAGAGTTAGAATCGACTGTAGAAGATATAAAAAATGTCGTTCAAAAGTTAGAACCAGATGTGAAAGTTGTTCGTGAAGAAAAGAGCGGTCATGACCACGGGCATAGTCACGATCATGGTGAAGCAAATGTGAAAAAGATGATAGGGCGATTAGTAGTCGGTGGAATTTTGACAGGAATTGCTGCTTTAGCTGATTTACCACAAATGATAACAATTCCGTTATTCGTCCTTGCATATTTATTAATAGGTGGAGATATCGTTTGGAGAGCAGTAAGAAATATAACTCGCGGCCAAGTATTCGATGAAAACTTTTTAATGGCAATTGCAACTGTAGGAGCTTTTGCAATTCAACAATATTCAGAAGCTGTTGCGGTAATGCTATTTTATCAAGTAGGGGAACTATTCCAAAGTATTGCAGTAAATCGCTCTCGAAAATCAATTACTTCATTAATGGATATTCGCCCTGATTATGCGAATGTAAAGGTTGGAAATGAAACGAAACAAGTATCACCGGAAGATGTACAAATCGGCGATTATATTATCGTAAAACCGGGTGAGAAAGTACCATTAGACGGAAAAGTAGTCGAGGGAACATCAATGATGGATACTTCAGCACTTACAGGTGAATCTGTACCGCGTGAAGTAGAAGTTGGTAATGACGTATTAAGTGGTTTTGTAAACCAAAATGGTGTATTAACAATTGAAGTTACAAAAGAATTTGGTGAATCTACTGTATCAAAAATTTTAGATTTAGTTCAAAATGCAAGTAGTAAAAAAGCACCGACAGAAAACTTTATTACGAAATTTGCGCGCTATTATACTCCTGTTGTAGTTATTACAGCAGCGATCATGGCGTTTATTCCACCGCTTATTTTAGAAGGTGCTACATTCTCCGAGTGGATTTATAGAGCGTTAGTATTCTTAGTTATCTCTTGTCCATGTGCGTTAGTCGTATCCATTCCTCTTGGATTCTTTGGAGGTATCGGTGGTGCATCCAAAAGTGGGATTTTAGTAAAAGGAAGTAACTATTTAGAGGCATTGAATGATGTGAAATATATCGTCTTTGATAAAACAGGTACATTAACAAAAGGTGTCTTTAAAGTTACAAAAATGGAGCCAAGTGAAGGTACTACTAGTGAAGAACTGTTAGAGTATGCAGCGTTTGCAGAAGTATATTCAAATCATCCAATTGCACAATCTATTCGAAATGCATATGGAAAATCAATCGATGAAAATGCTATTGAAGACTATAGTGAAATTTCTGGTCATGGTACAGTTGTAAAAGTACAAGGAAAAGAAATTTTCGCAGGTAATGCTAAACTAATGAGAAAAGAAAATATTGAATTTAAGCAACCAGAAACAGTAGGTACATTAGTTCATGTTGCTGTAGATGGTAAATACGCAGGTTATATTGTTATCTCAGATGAGGTAAAAGAGGATTCAAAACAAGCGATTCAAAAGTTAAAAGAACTAGGTATCAAGAAGACAGTGATGTTAACTGGGGATGCAAAAGCAGTTGGTGAAGCTGTTGGAAAAGAATTAGGTCTAGATGAAGTTCACGCAGAACTACTACCACAACAAAAAGTAGAAGAGATTGAAAAAATTGATGCGGCTAAGCGTGGAAAAGAAAAAGTTGCTTTCGTTGGTGATGGTATTAACGACACGCCAGTATTAGCACGAGCGGACGTTGGTATTGCTATGGGTGGCTTAGGATCGGATGCAGCGATTGAAGCTGCAGATATCGTTATAATGACTGATGAACCTTCAAAAATTGCAACAGCTGTTAAAATTGCAAAACGCACAAGAAGTATTGTATGGCAAAATATTATATTTGCATTAGGTGTAAAAGGATTAGTTTTATTACTTGGTGCTTTTGGTATAGCGACAATGTGGGAAGCTGTTTTCTCAGATGTGGGTGTGACGTTAATTGCAGTATTAAATGCAATGCGTGTACTACGAGTGAAAGATTTATAAAAAGAGGGCGCAATTGCGTCCTCTTTTTTATCGGTTATTTTGTTGAAAGTGACTCAATAAAATAATATCAAATATTATTTTAGTTTTTAATAACGCAATATTAAATTTTGCAAATAAAAAATATTCACCTTGTTATTTTAATATATTTTTTACAAATATTCATATAGTATTGAAAAAACAGAGAAGGAGGAAACTTCTCTGTTTATTTTTGTATGTTTTTTTCAACTTGTTCACGAACAGTTTGAATATAATTCATTTTATGATCCCAGCATTCTTGGCTTAAATCGACAGGATACTCTTCGGGGTTTAAAGTTCGCATGTATTCTTCCCAAAATAGAGCGAGACTCTGTTCGTTATACTTTTGAATATCTAATATACTTGGTAGTTCGTATGTTCTTTCACCGTTAACGAAAATGTCTTTATGCAGTTCACGTGCTTCAAAGTTTGTTACGAATTTACTTATGTATGTGTGAACAGGGTGGAACATTTTTAAGCGTTCTTCTTTTTCAGGCTCTTCAGAATCTAACGCAATATAATCGCCTTCAGCATGATTATTAAGCCTGTTGACTATACGATAAATTCGTTTAAGCCCTGGAGTTGTAATCTTTTCAGGGTTAGATGAAATTTTAATCGTGTCATTTAATTTCCCGTCAGTATCTTCAATCGCAACTAGTTTGTAAACAGCCCCTAATGCTGGTTGCTCAAAGGATGTAATTAATTTTGTTCCAACACCCCATACATCAATTTTTGCTCCTTGAGATTTAAGGTGCATAATTGTGTATTCATCTAAATCGCTAGAAGCGATAATTTTTGTATTTGTAAACCCAGCCTCATCTAGTAATATTCTTGCTTTTTTAGACAAATAAGCCATATCACCACTATCAAGACGAATGCCATAGAAATCAATACGATCTCCAAATTCTTTTGCAACACGAATCGCATTTGGAACACCAGATTTTAATGTGTCATATGTATCGACGAGAAAAACACATTTTTTGTGAGTTTCAGCGTATTTTTTAAACGCGACATATTCATCGCGATACGCTTGAACGAAAGAGTGAGCATGTGTGCCGGCTACAGGTATCCCGAAGCGTTTTCCAGCACGAACGTTGCTTGTAGATGAGAAACCGCCAATAAAGGCAGCACGTGTTCCCCAAAGGGCAGCATCAAATTCATGAGCACGTCTTGTGCCAAACTCTAAAAGTTCATCGTTATTTGCAGCATGCTTCATACGAGCAGCTTTTGTTGCAATTAATGTTTGGTAATTCACAATGTTTAAAAGGGCAGTTTCAATAATTTGTGCTTCACCGAGTGGTGCATCAACACGTAATAAAGGCTCGTTATTGAATACAACTTCACCTTCTTGCATACTACGAATGACCCCAGTGAATTTCATATTTTGTAAATAATGAAGGAATTCTTCTTCAAATTGTAATTCTGCTAAATAAGCGATATCGCTCTCGGTAAAACTGAAATTTTCTATGTACTCTACAATTTTTTCAAGACCAGCAAAAACAGCGTAGCCATTCTCAAATGGAAGCTTTCGAAAATATAAATCAAAAACAGAACGGCGATTATGAATACCATCTTTCCAATATGTATAAGCCATGTTGATTTGATATAAATCTGTATGTAAGGCATAACTATCGTCTTTATAATAATTCATTGCGAAAACACCTCCGTAATTTGGTTATAGTATACCAATTTTACGACGTTCGTAGCAAAGAAGAGATATTGATGTGAAGTCAAGAGAGAAAAAAATGAAATAATGCATATTTTTTAGAAAATTAACATTTATCAATTTATATTTCTTTAAATTTTATGTATTATTAGAGTAATGGGGGTAATGAGAATGGAGGAGGACAATGCAACAAACATTAGAAAAAATAGGCAAACAAGTCTTTTATAAACGGCTACAGCAAAAAATGACACAAGAAGAATTATGTCAGGGCATTTGTTCTGTCTCATACTTAAGTAAGATCGAAAATGGAAAGATCGAAGCATCAGAAGAAATTCTACAATTGCTCTGCGCAAGATTAGAGATTGCTGTAACGGATTTAAGAGATGTAGAAGAAGATGTGAAGGGGAAGCTGGATGAATGGTTGAATGCACTAGTTCATTTGGATAAGCAACAAGTAGAACGCATATATGAAGAGTTGCAAGGTGAAATGAAGCATGTTTTGGATTTTGAAATTATAAATTATTATAAACTGCTGTATACACGTTATTTAATGATGAAGCGGGATCTCCCTGCTGTTGAAGAAGAATTGGACGGATTGAAGAAAGTGTATAAGAAATACTCGCCTTTTCAGAAGATGTTATATACGTATAATAAGGCATTATTATATTCTGTGCAGTACAAATATACGCAAGCGTTAGAGTATTTGTTAAAAACAGAATCGATGGCGAAAGAGTTAGGATATTATGAAACAGGAATATATTATAATTTAGCATTGACATATAGTCAGATGGAAATAGATCATATGACATTATACTTTGCTAATGTGGCATTAGAAGGTTTTAAAAGCGAATATAAATTTAGAAATATAATTAATTGTAAGTTTTTAATTGCGTTTAGTTATACTAGAAAAAAACAATATAATGAAGCTATGGAAATCTATAATCATATCATAAGAGAAGCAACTTCTTTTGCTGATAAAGATAATATTCTTTCTATTGCTTTAAATAATATTGGTTATCTGTACTACCGACAAAAAAATTATGCCAAGGCGAAAGAGTATTATATAGAATGCTTAAAATATAAAAAAGAAGAGGATATGAATTATATTGATGCCATGTATGAGCTCTCGTTGCAGTGTATTCAATTAGGAGAACTTGAGGAAGCGGCTGAATGGATTGAAAAAGGTATCCTTGCTGCAAGGAAAGATGAGAGATACAAAGGGATGTTATATTTATTGTTAAATTTAAGATATAAATATTTTGAAGAAAGAGACCTCTATAAAAAATTTCTAGAAACAGAAGTAGTTCCTTTCTTTAAAACAGAGGAAAATATAAAAGATTTAAAGAAAGTATACTTAGAACTAGCTGAATACTTAGAAGAATGCTCAGATTTTAAAGAAAGTAATCGCTATTATAAATTAGCAATTACTTTATTAGAAGAATAAAGAGGAGGGATATTATGAAAAAGTTAATTGCAGGAACATTTGTGGTTATGGCAATTGCAGCTGTAGTATTGGATATTCAGTATGCTTGGAAGCCGGATACTCTAGGGCAAGAAGCTAAAACAGTTGAACAAATTAATTTATAAAAAAAACCCTTTCCTAACGGAAAGGGTTTTTTCAATATTTGTTCCTCAAAATTCTACAAAACTTGAGAAAATAATTATTTGAATTTTTAGTATATTAATAGTGGAAACATAATGCTAATATGAAACTACTCTTTTTCAAAAAAATTTTTATTAGGGGGAAGGTTCATGAAAAAGAAAAGTTTAGCGTTAGTGTTAGCGGCAGGAATGGCAGTTACTACATTTGGAGGGACAGGCTCTGCGTTTGCAGATTCAAAAAATGTGCTCTCTACGAAGAAGTACAATGAGACAGTGAAGTCGCCTGAGTTTATTTCTGGTGATCTAACTGGAGCAACTGGCAAGAAAGCGGAATCTGTTGTGTTTGATTATTTAAATGCAGCAAAAGGTGATTATAAGCTAGGGGAAAAGAGTGCGCAAGATTCTTTCAAAGTGAAACAAGTGAAAAAAGATGCTGTAACTGATTCAACAGTAGTACGTATGCAACAAGTTTACGAAGGAGTACCTGTATGGGGTTCTACTCAAGTAGCTCACGTAAGTAAAGATGGTTCTTTAAAAGTATTGTCTGGAACAGTTGCACCTGATTTAGACAAGGAAGAAAAGTTGAAAAATAAAAATAAGATTGAAGGCGCAAAAGCGATTGCAATCGCGCAGCAAGATTTAGGTGTAACACCGAAATATGAGGTAGAACCAAAAGCGGACTTATATGTATATCAAAACGGTGAAGAAACAACATATGCATACGTTGTAAATCTAAACTTCTTAGATCCAAGCCCAGGAAACTACTACTATTTCATTGAAGCAGACAGCGGTAAAGTGTTAAATAAATATAATAAACTTGATCATGTAACAAATGAAGATAAGTCACCAGTTAAGCAAGATGCTCCTAAACAGGAAGCAAAAGCTGCTGCAAAGCCAGTAACAGGAACGAATAAAGTGGGAACTGGTAAAGGTGTATTAGGAGATACGAAATCGCTTAATACAACGTTATCTGGATCATCTTACTACTTGCAAGATAATACGCGCGGGGCAACAATTTTCACATATGATGCGAAAAATCGTACTACATTACCGGGAACATTATGGGTAGATGCAGATAATGTTTTCAATGCAGCGTATGATGCAGCGGCAGTAGATGCTCATTTCTATGCTGGTAGAACATATGATTATTATAAAGCTACATTTAATAGAAACTCTATTAATGATGCAGGAGCACCATTAAAATCAACAGTTCATTACGGAAGTAAGTATAATAATGCATTCTGGAACGGTTCACAAATGGTATACGGAGATGGTGATGGTGTAACATTCACTTCATTATCTGGTGGAATTGATGTAATTGGTCACGAATTAACGCATGCTGTTACGGAAAATAGCTCGGATTTAATTTATCAAAATGAATCAGGAGCGCTAAATGAAGCAATTTCTGATATCTTTGGTACTTTAGTAGAATACTATGATAATCGTAATCCAGATTGGGAAATTGGTGAAGATATTTACACGCCTGGTAAAGCAGGAGATGCACTTCGCTCTATGAGTGATCCAGCGAAATATGGTGACCCAGACCATTATTCTAAGCGTTACACTGGTACTAGTGATAACGGTGGGGTTCATACGAACAGTGGTATTATTAACAAGCAAGCTTATTTATTAGCAAATGGCGGTACGCATTCTGGTGTAACTGTAACTGGTATTGGTAAAGATAAATTAGGTGCGATTTACTACCGTGCAAATACACAGTATTTCACGCAATCTACTACATTTAGTCAAGCTCGTGCTGGTGCAGTACAAGCTGCAGCGGATTTATATGGTGCTAGCTCTGCAGAAGTAAATGCAGTGAAGCAATCATTTAGTGCTGTTGGTGTAAACTAAGGATTTAAGGGATAGATATTAATAAAATACTTCAAAAATAAAGAAGGAGCATAGGCTCCTTCTTTATTTTTTTCTCCATTTTTTCCACAAATAGAACAATCCAATGCAACCTGCGATTGTTACAATCCACTTCGCTTCATTTGTTCCGTTCATAACATGATATGCCGAATATACTTCAATCAATAAGGCCGGTATTTTACCTATTGTACTGGCAATACTGAAGGAGAGTAATGACATTTTCCCTAGAGCTGCAAATAAAGTCACGATACTTGATGGGATGAAAGGTATCAATCGAAACGATAGAACGAGTAGAAAGGCCTCTCTACCTTCTACATAAAGAAGACGCTCTACCTTTGGATACTTATTTACTTTATCGTGAGTGAACTTTTGAAGGCCTATGCGATAAATATAAAACGAGATAATAGCCCCTAATGCTTCGCCTGCGATCGAAATGAGTGTGCCATTTGTAACACCAAATAGCTGTATATTAATGGCGGTTAAAAAGATGCTAGGGATAAAACCTAAAAGACTGATGATGATATTGATTAAGATGCTAAGTGGAATTGCGATTGGATAGTATTCTGTTAGGAAATTTTGAATCGTTTCTGCCATATTATAAAATCCTTTATCTTTTTTTGCATTACACCATATTTCGAATGGATAGGCAAGGAGAAATTTACATAATGTAGAAAACGTTGACGGAACGGCGTTTGTATACCATATATAGGTATCGGGTATATAAAAACGGGGGTATATTTTAATTTATTGAAAAACACTGCATAAACCCTATTTTTAAAGGGTTTATGCAGTGTTTTAAATGGTGTTTTAATTCGGGAAATAATTAGAAAATCATAGGGGTATATTTTAAAGTAGGTGAAAAACAGTGGTTTGATGAAGATAGAGTGGTAAATATAGCTGAAGGGTTTAAAAAATGTATGTGTTTTTTCGTTGTGAAATTGACTTTTAGTGAAGTTACGATAATAATCATGGAAGAGGTGATATGATGAAACGAATAAGTAGTCTTTTCTTCAGTAGTTTACTGGCATTGATGCTGATCTTAAGTGGATGTGCAGGAAAAGAACAAAAAACTGAGAAACAAACAGGGAATCAAGGTACGTCAGTAGAAAAAATTAGTGATAATATTTTAGATGAAATGGAAGGGCCGCCTAAAAATGGTCATACGATTGAAAGGCATGTAGGTAAATCAGAAGAGGATTTGAAGAATCGTTTGAAGACAGATAAAGTATCAGCGGCAAGTACATATTATGATAAAGAAACAGCGACGAAAGCTGTAAAAGATAGTTTGAAGCAACATGATAAAGAAATTCAAGATTGGTTAAAAAATTCTAAAGAGGCTCGTCTCGTATTAAATACAACTCATTCATTCCCGGTCGGGAAAACGGTAATAAAGAAAAATATGAATGTAAAAGATAAGTTAGTAAAAACTGTTACTGTTTTAGCGAGAGATAAGTCAGGAGATTTAGGATATAAGATTATTACTTCTTATCCATCTGACAAATAAGAAGGGGGAGTACATATGTATACGACATTACAATACTTTCTTAAATCATACTGTACGTTAAGTATTCATGAGGATGAAATAGTAAGCGTGATGGCAGAGTTTATAGAGCAAGAAGATGAAGAAATTGTTTTGAAATTACGCGATGAATTAGTATATATGAAGAACAAGAACGCGTGGGAAGAAGCGTGCGTACTAGCTGCGAAGCAAGGGAATCGTATATGGTCTTTAGAAGAAACGAAGGATCATCTTGAAACTTTTTTACTATTACTGCAAAAGAAAAAGGCGTGAGTAGATCACGCCTTTTTCTTTATGCTTTTTGAAATTTGTCCGTTTGATAGTATCTCATTGTTTTGGGGCACTTTTATATACGCTTTTTGAAATTTGTCCATTTGATAGTACTTCGCCGTTTTGTGTTACTTTTTTATACGTAACCGCTGTTATTTTATCATTAGTTCTACTAATTACTTGAGAAGAAACTTCAACATTTTTACCAGTATTTGTACCGAAAATGCGTGTAGTAATACTACCTCCATTTGAAAATGCTTGAATATAAATATGATTACCTGTATTGTTTTTAAATTTTAAATCCGGACCATAGTCTGCCACTGCTGCATCTTGCCCAAGTGGTAAATAATTTACGGGCATAGAATGATTACTTCGAGAAACAATTCCTAAATCTGCCCGTAAAGCTGCGCTATATAAAGTACTACTGACTTGGCAAACGCCTCCGCCTGCACTTTGTATAACTTTACCTTGTGAATATACTGCGGCAGATTTATAACCATGTGCAGCATCAGTTACACCAACACGGCCATTAAAACTAAACGTTTCATCAGGTGCTACAATAACTCCACTTAAAGTATTAGCTGATTTATTTACGTTAAAGGATTGATTACCATTACGGCCAGCCATTGGAGTAGAGTACTCAGCAATTACTTCTTTAATCCCCATTTTCTGTATATCTTCTGTAGAACGTTCTGGTTTTATTAATGTAACCGGTAATGTAACATCTGATTTACCAGTAGTAATAGCTTCGTTTGTTAAATCGCGTAGTTTGCCTTTATCAATTTTTTCTCCGTTTTGACTTTGACTAACATTTACAGTAGAGCCTTCAATACTTAATTCTGCATTAACAGGATTTTTTAATGTTTCATTATATTTATCTTTTATAAAGGTTTCATAAGCTGTTGTATTTAATTGTGGTGTTAATTTATAGTCACGTTTTAATTCATCGTTTTCAGCTTGCTTCCGCATTTTGTAACGACTCATTACGTTTCCTTCTTGTTCTTTAAAGATTTTGTTTACAATATCTTTCTCTTTATAATTTATACCTAAATCTTTCCATATGTAAGTTTGTTTATCATCTTGGAATATGTAGGTAAGAGATTTTTGATCTAATTCATTTATTTTTTGATTAATAATTGCTTGAATATCTGCTTTATTTTTTCCAGCAAGAGAAATACCTTCAAACGTAGTATTTGGTAATGCGGTGTTATTTAATTGATTATTTAATTTGGATACATATTGATATCCACCAATACCGCCTACACAAAGTAATATGCCCCCTGCAATTGCAGAACCGATCAGTATTTTACTTAGCTTCATTTATTTCCCCCCCAGAAATTTGTGTATAAATATATGTATTACATTTTTTGTATAAAAATGATGAAAATAACAGTATGTAAGTTCTAGTATACTATTATTTCCACTGTGTGTGTAATGTTTTTATAAAAAATGTTACACTGTTGTAATAATTGTCTCTTTTTGTCACAATATGCATGAAAAATTTGTTGAAAATTATAATAAAAAGGCTGTCTAGAAAAATCTAGCAGCCTTTTTATTATAATTTTTTATGCTCATTTTTATTCGTAACACCGAGATGTTCTTGAAGTGTTGTCGATATATTATTGACGCTTTTTTCGTTTGGAACGTAATAATAAATACCATCTATATATTTATCTGTACCTTCCACTTGAAATTTGTCCATTTTTAAACTTGAATCCATTGAATTTTTTGCAATTGTCATCATATCATCAAAAGTTAAATTTGTTTTTAAATCATTATCGACAGCATCTAGTAGGCCACCGATTTTATTAATGGAATTAAGAGATAGTGCTTTTTCGGCAATAGCTTCTAAAACAAGTTGTTGTCGTTGACCACGCATATAATCGCTATCGATGTGACGAGTTCTAGCTAGTGCAAGTGCCTCTTCTCCGTTTAAATGTTGACGTCCTTTTTTAAGATGAATTGCATTTGCTTCGTCTTTACTATTTTGTTCTGTAAACTCAACAGGAACATCGACAGTAATACCGCCAAGGGAATCAACGATTTTGATAAAGGATTTAAAGTTAAATTTTACGTAGTAGTCAACAGGAACGTCTAAAAAGTTCTCTACTGTATCAATCGTGCTGTCTACACCGCCGAATACGTGTGCATGTGTAATTTTATCGTATTTATCACGTGACTTAATGTAGACGCGTGAGTCACGTGGAATGCTTACAAGTTTAACGGATTTATCGTTTTTATTAATTGTTGCAAGTAATAGCGCATCCGTACGAGTTGCTTTTCCATAATTTTTTTCTCTAATATCACTTTCATCAACACCCATAATAAGTACGGAAATGTTATCAGTCATAGGTTTAACTGCTTTTTCACGTTTGTTGGATTTATCTCCTCGACCTAGTTCAGAATAAGCGTTATTTAAAATGGATTTTGCTTTACTGTATATATGGAAGGAGTAACCTCCTGCTCCAAGTGCTACAATTAGTAATGGAATAAGAAGGAACCAAAGTAGGCGTTTTTTCTTTGAGCGTCCTTTTTTGGCTCGCATATTGTTGTTTGTGTCGGATTTCATCATTTTTTCTCCTTTAAAACTATCAAAGTGTATACATCTAGGTGTATTAAAACACATAAAAAATATTTTACGCTAAATAAAAGCGATTGTACATGTATAAAAAATAGATGTCTTGATTATTTATCCCGCATTAACGGGCAGTAAAACTCCCACCTCAAAGTCCAGCGAATGCAAGGAAGTTAGGTGGGAGTTAACTGCCCGTAAAAGCCCGATTGGTGAAGGCTAATACTCAGAGGGGGATAGCCCCCTCTGAGTAAAGTTTCACTTTATAAGACACCTATTCGTTATTGTATACAAAAGATAGGGATAAGAAAATGATAAAATTTTACCTAATTACAACATAATACTTACGATAATTGCAGATAAAATACTAACGAGAGTAGCTCCATATAGTAATTTAAGCCCAAACCTTGCGACAACGTTTCCTTGGTCTTCGTTTAACCCTTTTACTGCACCGGAAATAATTCCAATAGAAGAAAAGTTGGCAAAAGAAACGAGGAAAACAGAAATAATACCAACTGTACGGGGAGAAAGGCTATTGGAAATTTTACTAAGATCCATCATTGCTACAAATTCATTCGTTACAAGCTTCGTTGCCATAATGCTACCAGCTGCGACAATTTCAGAACTTGGTACACCGATAAGAAATGCAATAGGTGCAAATACGTAGCCGATTAATTGCTGAAAAGTAATGCCGAATATAATGAGGAATAGGTCATTAATGCAGCTAATCAATGCTACGAATCCGATGAGCATGGCGCCAACGACAATGGCTACCCGGAAACCATCAAGAATATATTCGCCAAGCATTTCAAAGAAACTTTGCTTTTCACCTTTTATTTCCAAAATATCTTCTTCATCTTTAACGTCGTAAGGGTTAATGATGAGTATGATAATAAAACCGCTAAATAAATTGAGAACGAGTGCGGTTACTACATATTTAGGTTCAATCATCGTCATATAGGCACCTACGATAGACATAGATACTGTTGACATGGCTGATGCACAAAGTGTATAAAGACGGTGTTTTGGAATTTGTGCTAATTGCTTTTTTACCGTAATAAAAACTTCTGATTGGCCGACAATAGCGGAAGCGATGGCATTGTAAGATTCTAATTTCCCAAGACCATTTATCTTGCTAAGAAAGAAACCAATCCAATGAATAAAAAATGGTAGTATTTTGAAATGTTGTAATATACCAATTAAGACGGAAATAAAGACAATCGGTAATAATACAGTAAGGAAAAATGACATCTCACCTTTATTTGCAAGACCGCCAAACACAAAGTTTATACCATCAGCAGCATACTCGAGTAGCTTTGTGAAAAGGCTGGAAATGAACCGAATAAGTATGAGACCAATTTCTGTATTTAATAATAAATAGGTTAAAATTAACTGTATAATAAGCATGATGAAAATAGGTTTGAATTTAATGTGTTTCTTATTATTGCTAGCAATATAAGCAAGGAAGAAAACGACGATAAGTCCGACAAAAAAAGTGATAAATTTCATAGTAAGCCCCCTAAAAGAGATGTTCTGCTATATATGTTTTTCATTTCAAGGGAGAATATGCATCTTTGGTAAAGAAAGGAATAGAGAAATCATGAATATATGTAAAGTGCATCACGTTGCAATTATTTGTTCGAATTATGAAGTGTCAAAATATTTTTATACTAGAATATTAGGTTTTAAAGTGATGAATGAAGTATATAGAAAGGAACACGATTCTTATAAGTTAGATTTATGTGTAGGAGAAGAGTATCAAATAGAATTATTTTCATTTCCAAGTCCGCCTGAGCGCCCAAGTTTTCCAGAAGCAGCTGGACTTAGACATTTAGCATTTGCAGTTATAAATATAGAAGAAGCTGTGACGCATTTAAATCAATGTGGTGTTGAGACGGAATCGATACGTATTGATGAAATAACGGGGAAGAAATTCGTCTTTTTCCAAGATCCTGACGGTTTACCTTTAGAATTGTATGAGGTTTGAAAATTGGTGAATTTTATATAGGGTTGCTTTCTAATAATTGAAGAAACTAAAGTGAAACTTCTTTTTAAAAGGAGGTGTAACTTTAGCTAAGAAAGCTAAAGGACATATGTGGATATTTTAAAATTATTGATGGTAGCCATCCTTATTGCATTAACAGCTTTTTTTGTGGCTGTTGAGTTTGCAATTATTAAGGTGCGTAGCAGTCGCATTGATCAACTCGTTATTGAAAAACGACGAGGTGCATTGGCTGCTAAAAAAGTAACTGCAAATTTAGATGAGTATTTATCAGCATGTCAGTTAGGTATTACGATTACTGCGTTAGGGCTCGGGTGGTTAGGAGAGCCAACTATAAAACATTTACTCGAGCCATTGTTCTTAAAGTTACAATTATCTCCTGCAATTGCTAGTACAATTTCATTTATTATTGCCTTTGCGGTGATTACATTTTTACATGTTGTTATTGGGGAACTTGCCCCAAAAACATTAGCTATACAAAGGTCAGAGCAAGTTAGCTTATTATTATCGAAGCCACTTATTTATTTTTACCGAGTTATGTATCCGTTTATTTGGGCCTTAAATGGTTCGGCAAGGCTTGTAACAGGTTTATTTGGATTACATCCAGCTTCTGAACATGAAGTAGCTCATTCAGAAGAAGAATTAAGGTTAATCTTATCGGAGAGCTATGAGAGCGGAGAGATTAATCAAAGGGAATTTAAATACGTAAATAATATTTTTGAATTCGATAATAGAGTAGCAAAGGAAATTATGGTACCTCGTACGGAAGTTGTAGGATTATATGAGGACGAGCCGTTTGAAACACATATTACAGTAATTGCGCAAGAAAAATATACGAGATATCCTGTATTTGGTGAAGATAAAGATGAGATTATCGGAATGGTTAATGTAAAAGATTTATTTATTCGTTATATGGATGGTAATCGAGAGGAAGAGTGCTCGATTACACCATATACAAGGCCAGTTATTGAAGTATTAGAAAATATCCCAATTCATGATTTGCTATTACAAATGCAAAGAAGGCGAATTCCGTTAGCTGTATTATATGATGAATATGGTGGTACAGCAGGCATTGTCACGCTAGAAGATATTTTAGAAGAAATTGTTGGAGAAATTCGAGATGAATACGATGAAGATGAACACCCGCCTATCGAACACATAAGCGAAGGATGTAAAATTGTAGAGGGAAAAGTGCTTATTAGTGAAGTAAATGATTTATTTGGCATACATTTGGTTGCTGATGATGTAGATACAATTGGTGGTTGGATCATGGTACAAAAACAAGTCGTTGCTGAAGGGGATGTTATTGAGAAACATGGCTTTTATTTTAAAGTCCTTGAAAAGGATATGCATCAAATTAAACGAGTGGAGATAAAGAAAGTAGAAGAATGATTTTCTATAAACTTTAATAAAAAGGATATATAGAAAATTAAATGTTTGCGCTTTCAAAAGAGGTGCTATATAGTGAAGGTGGATACTGAAAAATTCTTCTGAATAATACTCGTATTTTGAGATGGCGGATTTTTTAGATAAGGATTTAGAATGAAAAAGTATAGGTGATGCAAATGATAGCAACGAAGGATATACGTATAGAAAAAGATTTTTTAGGTGAAAAGGACGTACCAAGTGTAGCTTATTATGGTGTACAAACATTACGTGCCGTAGAAAACTTTCCAATTACAGGATATCGCATTCATCCGTCACTCATTACGGCAATGGCAATTGTGAAAAAAGCGGCGGCACTTGCGAATATGGATACTGGTTACCTAGCTAAAGATATTGGGCAAGAAATTGCGGAAGCAGCACAAGAAATTGTTGACGGAAAGTTCCATGATCAATTTATTGTAGATCCAATTCAAGGCGGTGCTGGAACTTCTATTAATATGAATACAAATGAAGTAATTGCGAATAGAGCATTAGAACGTATGGGATACGAAAAAGGTGAGTATGCGAAAATTAGTCCAAACACGCATGTGAACATGGCTCAATCAACAAATGATGCTTTTCCAACGGGAATTCATATTGCTACTCTTATGATGTTAGAAGAGCTTCTTATTACAATGGAAGAACTTCATGCTGCTTTCCGTACAAAGGCAAAAGAGTTCGATCACGTCATTAAAATGGGACGTACACATTTACAAGATGCAGTGCCAATTCGCCTTGGACAAGAATTTGAAGCGTATAGCCGCGTGCTTGCGCGTGATATAAAAAGAATTAAACAGTCTCGTCAACATTTATATGAAGTGAATATGGGGGCGACAGCTGTTGGTACGGGATTAAATGCAAATCCTACGTACATTGAACAAGTGGTAAAACATTTACGAACATTTAGCGGATTCCCACTTGTCGGCGCAGAGCATTTAGTTGATGCAACGCAAAACACAGACGCATACACAGAAGTATCTGCGGCATTAAAAGTATGTATGATGAATATGTCTAAAATTGCAAACGATCTTCGTATTATGGCGTCTGGGCCACGTGTCGGATTAGCAGAGATTCAATTGCCTGCACGCCAACCAGGTTCATCTATTATGCCAGGTAAAGTAAATCCAGTTATGGCAGAAGTAATTAATCAAGTTGCTTTCCAAGTAATTGGTAATGATCATACAATTTGCTTGGCTTCAGAAGCAGGACAATTAGAATTAAACGTAATGGAGCCTGTGCTTGTATTTAATTTAATTCAATCTATTAGTATTATGAATAACGGATTCCGTGTATTCCGAGAATACTGTATTAAAGGAATTACAGCAAATGAAGAATTGCTGAAGCAATATGTTGAGAAAAGTGTTGGAATTATTACAGCAGTTAACCCTCACATTGGTTATGAAGCAGCATCTCGCATTGCTCGCGAAGCGATTGAAACAGGGAAATCTGTTAGAGAGTTATGTTTAGAACATGGTGTACTAACAGAAGAAGAATTGGATATTATTTTAGATCCATTCGAAATGACTCACCCTGAAATTGCTGGAGCTTCTTTATTAAAGGATAAAGTGAAACTTTAATCAGTGGGAGAGCATCCCACGTTAATGCGGGATAAAAAAATGTAATGTAAAAAACACCGATCCATTTGGATCGGTGTTTTATTTTTTAAAAGATATTAAATACAGCGTTTAATTGAAGTAAGCTAATAACTGCTAAGAAGATTAAGCTATATTTCATCACTGTTTTAAATAGAGCAGACTCTTTACCAACTAGTCCAACTGCTGCACAAGCAACTGCTACAGATTGTGGTGAAACCATTTTTGCTATTGTGCCACCAACTACGTTTAATGAAACGAGAGTAGATGGGACGATGTTTAATTGATCGGCAGTTACTGCTTGAAGTGGTGCGAATAGTGAACCACTAGATACTACTGAACCAGTAATGAATACGCCAATCCATCCTAAGATTGGAGAAAGAATAGGGAATGCATTTCCAGTAGAAGAGAATGCAAGTCCAAGTGTAGATGACATACCAGAGTAGTTCTCTACGTAAGCTAAAGCGATAACGCTACAAATTGTATATACTGGAACCTTTAATTCTTTTATTGTTTCAATCATTAATTCTTTAATCATTTTGCCGTTTACACGGTAGACGATAAGTGAAACGATAATTGCTAATACAATCGCAGTAGTTGTAGAAGAGAATACATCTAGTTTGAAAATCGCTGCGAAAGGTGTATCAGCTTTTGTGATTGGTGCAGTTTTTATAACTTGATTATGAAGACCAGGGAATTGAATGTTAAATACTAAGTTTGCTAATGGACCATCCGGAGCAAATAAAGCTTTAATTGGTTTTAAATTAAAGATTGTTACAAATGCAGTTAAGAATACGAATGGAGACCAAGCATATAAAATTTGATTGAATGTATGAGATTCTTTTTCTTCTTGTTTTTCTTCTTTAGCAGAAGATTTTGGTTGCCAAACACGTAAGAATAATGCAAGAGCGACCATACTTATGACTGCTGCGAAAATATTAGTAAGTTCAGCGCCTAAGAAGTAAGTTACAACGAACTGAGTAATTGCGAAAGAAACACCACTTACAAGAATACCTTGCCAAGTTTCTTTAATGCCTTTAAATCCATCTACCATTGAAACAAGTAAGAACGGTAAAACAATGCTAATGAATGGCAAAATGTAAACTGCTTGACGACCGACAGTTAATGCATCTATTCCAGTTAATTGTGCAGGTACTGTAACTGGAATACCCATAGCCCCCATAGCACCACCAGCGATATTAGCTACTAAGCAAATACCCGCTGCTTTTAATGGATTAAAGCCCATACCTACAAGTAATGCAGCTGTAATAGCAACCGGAACACCGAAACCAGCTGCGCCTTCTAAGAAAGCGCCGAAAGAATAAGCGATTAATAATACTTGTAAACGTTGATCATTTGTAATACTTGAAATGCTATCACGAATGACATTGAATTGTTCTGTTTTAACAGTTAATTTGTAAAGGAAGATAGCTGCGATAACGATAGTACAAATTGGATAAAATCCAGATAAAACACCAAATCCGGCAGATGCTACTGCTGCAGTTGTAGGCATTTTATAAACAAATATAGCAAGAATAATAGCAACAATTACACTGTAAAGCCCAGCCATGTAACCTTTCATTTTGAATCCCACTAAACAAATAATGAAGCAAAAAATTGGAAGTGCTGCGATTAGTGCAGATAGCCAAATATTGTTTAAAGGGTCATAAATTTGTGTCCAAGTACTCATAATAATGACAACTCCTATCTATTTTATGTGAAGAAATTCACATTATTTGTGAAACAATTCACAATCAACTTACATGCTTAGTATATTCTCCTTCAACACTATTGTCAACGTAAAAAAGTATAATTATTCCATAATAGTGTTAAAAGAAAGCTTTGTTCATAAAGTAGACAAAAAGCGCACTTAAATGTATTTGAGTGCGTTTTTTAAAGTGAAACTTTATTCAGTGAGTATTTTGTTCATATGTCATTGTCCCAATAGGTGCATAGTAGATGCCGTCTTTTGTATCGAATATAAAGTTTGATATATTGCACTTATCTGTCCTGTTTGATCTAGTGGGGGAAGGAGTGGTTTATTTCATTATGAGGTTTTGAATAACATTCCAGCCAAATGTAATATGAATAAAAAATAAGAAGCAAATTCTTAATACTAGAGCATCTCTTTTTACTGAAAATTCCTTTTAGTGTAACAAAGAGGTTAAGTATACTCCAACTACTTTACGGAAGTTTATCAATTATAGACGGTATTTTACAATATCATTACTTTGCGTTTCAATGAGGTGAAAATATAACAAAAAGCCTGATAAAACAACGTTTGCAAGCAAAGTATTTGTAGCCCTTTGTTTTGCTTTTTCGTTATATCATATAGTATAATATTCAAAATCAGTAAGGATTTTTTCCTGAATTCTATGCTGATAAAGGTGGAAAAAATTTTCAGCGTTATAGGTTGATAAAGTTATGTCGTAACAGGAAATATAAGAACAGATATATAAATAAATAAAAAGAAAATAAAAACGAAAATGAGGGGAACTTTATGAGCCAAAATCAATTCGAATGTCGTATTTCAGAAGAAGATGTACAAATGTTAAGAGCGTTAGCGCATCCTTTGCGTCTACGCCTAGTAATGGAACTAATGCAACGTGGAACGTGTAATGTAACACAACTACAGGAAGTATTAGAAATTCCGCAATCAACGGTTTCACAACATTTAACGAAGTTAAAGCAAAATAAGGTAGTACGCTTTGAGAGACGAGGATTAGAAGTGTATTATCAAATCCATAATGATAAAGTAAGTGCAGTAGTAAAAACATTATTTTCTTAAAATTTGAATATTATGGAAAAAGACGTGTGAAATATACGTCTTTTTTTATTTGTCAGAAAGGTAGCGAGAGAGTAAATATTAACAGGTGAGGAAGAAATGACTATCAATCAACATGCTGCCTTACGGAATATATTCTAAAAGGAAAAGAAAAAATAGAAAGGAGTGTAGTAAGCAAAAGGAGGGATAGTAGTATGGATGTGCAACGTGTGAAACAAATCTTATCTTCTTCAAGTAAAATTGACGTTACATATGAGGGCGTACCAGTATGGATTGAGAGCTGTGATGAGCAGAAGGGGAGTGCCCAAGTGTATGACGTATCTAATCCTGGTGAGAGCGTTCATGTGGACGTGATGGCTTTAGAGGAGAAATAATAAAAAAGACGCTTCTAATTTTAGAAGCGTCTTTTTGTTATTCCATCATATGTGCAATTTTCTTAGAGAACATAAGAAGTACTAATCCTAGTACGATTACGATAACACCGATGCTTGCAAATACTTCTAAATATCCTAAAGATTGAGTGAAAGCAGCTAATTGTCCTGCTAATAAGTTTGCAAAGCCAGTACCAGCTAACCATACACCCATTAATAATGATGCTAATTTAACAGGAGCGATTGCACTTACCATAGATAATCCAATTGGTGATAAGAATAGTTCACCGATTGTGTGGAACATGTAAGTGAATACAATGAATAGTAAGTTTGCTTTCATTGTAATGTTACCTTCATCGCTACCAGTTTTTAGAACAGCTAAAGTTAAAACTAAGTACCCGACTCCTAGTAAAATCATACCAAAAGCCATTTTTGTAGGGATTTTTAAATCACCATTTTTTGTTTTTGAAAGTTTAATCCATAATGCAGAAACTGGTAATGCTAATAAGATAATGAATAATGGGTTTACAGATTGGAACCAAGGTGTTGGAATTGTAAATCCACCAATTGTACGATCTACGAACTTATCTGTGTAAAGTGTTAAAGAACTACCAGCTTGTTCAAATCCTGCCCAGAAGAATACAACGAAACAAGTTAAAATTAAAATTGCAACAGTACGTTTTTTCTCTTGTGGTGTTAAAGGTTTTTTCTCAACAGCTTTTGCATTTTGTTCTTTAGATTTTTTACCCACAACTGTTGTTCCAGCTGATCCTAAGTAACGAGGTGCTAATAAGTTAAATGCAATCTGCCCAATAATCATACCGATACAAGCTGTTAAGAAACCGTATCTATAATCTGCGAAGTAACCGCAAATGAATGGAGCGATAAGAGCTCCTAAGTTGATTCCCATGTAGAAGATAGTGAAGGCACTATCACGACGAGAATCGTTGTCGCTATATAATTGACCTAGTAAAGTCGAAATATTTGGTTTGAAGAATCCGTTACCGATAACTAATAATCCTAATCCTAAAAATAGTCCAGTTTTCGTATTCATTGAAAATAGTACGAAGTTACCAATCGCCATAATGATACCGCCAATAGTAATGGCGTGTCGTTTCGTAATGAAATGGTCAGTTAACCAGCCACCAATAATAGGTGTGAAATATACAAGCATTGTGAAAATACCGTAAATTTGAACTGCAACTGCTTTATCAAAGCCTAAACCGCCGCTTACTAAGCTCGTTGTTAAATAAAGAACTAATAAGCCACGCATTCCGTAATAACTAAATCTTTCCCATGCTTCTGTAAAGAACAACAAGTATAACCCTGGTGGATGTTTTTTTGGTGATTGTTGCTCTCCAGCTTTGTCTAATTTTAAAGCTGCATCCATTTTTGTTTCCCCCTAATCCTGTATAACGGATATTTATGTAATCATTTTAATTTACAAAATATTTAGAAGTCAATAGAATTATATGGAAATAGAAAGGAAATTTCTAAAAAAGTTCTATTTTCTTCAACCGTTATTGTATTTTGCCCTGAAAATTTGATAATAAGCGTTTTCAAATGTAGTAATTGAATTCTAAACGAATTTAAAATAGTGATTAATCAGAAAATTTAGATTAAAATATTTATTCTGATATAGAGAAAATATATTCTATTTACTTTTATAATATAACATATTGGGAATAAAAATACAAAATGAAATAATGTGACACTTCAGTGAAATGAAAAAACCAGCTCCATAAAAGAGGGGAGCTGGTTAGAATAAATTTATTTAACGAAGCGTTTTTCAATGTCGTCTAGTAGCAAGTTAGCAGCCATTACACCGCCAGCTGTATTCCAAATAACGTCGTCAACTTTGTATGCTTTTCCGTTCTTTACTGCATTTAAGTTTTTAAATAGAGGATCGTTTATATATTCTTTTTCTAGTTCAGAACCTTTTTTCTCATTGCCTTTATCGAATGTGAAGTAGAATAATACATCGCCATCCATTGCCGAAATACGTTCTTTAGATACGTTACGCTCTGCAAAATCATCTTTATTTTGATCACCAGGACGTTTAAATCCAAGTTCTTTTAAAATAACACCAGAGAATGTATCACCGTGATAAATACGAACATCACCAGGCATAAAGCGTACCATAGAAATTTCTTGATTTACTTTATCACCAAGTTTGCCTTTTAAATCTTTCATACGTGTTTCGTAATCAGCTAAAACCTTTTGGCCTTCTTTTTCTTTATTTAATGCTTTTGCATAAAATTTGAAGTTATCTTTCCATTCACCACGTAATGTTTCTGAGAACACAGTAGGTGCAATTGCTTTTAGTTGTTCGTACACTTTTTCGTGGCGCATTTTGTTACCAATAATTAAGTCCGGTTTTAAAGAAGCAATTGTTTCAACGTTAACTTGTCCTTCATCACCAACAACTTTTACATCTTTCATTTTATCCTTAATATGTGGATACCATGGGTCACCAGTCCAAGACTTTACAGCACCAACTGGTTTCACACCTAATTCAAGTAAAGCTTCAGTTCCTTCATTTGTTAAGATAACTACACGTTTTGGATTAGCAGGAACTTCTGTTTTACCCATTGCATGTTCTACAGTAACCACTTCTTTTTTATTATCTTCTTTTGTAGATTCTTCTTTGTTATTTGATTTTCCACAAGCACTTAAAAGCATTGAAAATGCTAGTAAAAATACAAATACTGTAAACGATTTCTTCCGCATGAAATTCATTATGTACCCCCTACATGTTGAGAATATTTTTCAATAGCAAGCATGATATTAAGCCTTTATCTTTTGATTGTCAATACATATGGCTGAAAATAATTCTCATTTCCGTTGACAATGAGAATTAAGTTGAAATACACTAACAACGTATCATTATACATTGAAGGGGAAACGCTGCATGTTATTAAAAACAAATCGAGCAAAATGGATTGGATTATTTGTTGGAATCATTGCAGTCGTTATTTGTATTTGGGGAAGTATTATTTTCGGATATACAAATACGAGTTGGAAACTAGCATTGGATGCTTTTTTCCATTTTAATGGTTCCAATGAACATATTATTATTCAAAATGTACGTCTGCCTAGGGCGTTAATTGCAGCTAGCGTTGGTGCTAGTTTAGCCATTGCAGGCTGTCTTATGCAAACTTTAACTAAGAATCCACTTGCTTCACCAGATTTTATTGGATTAAATTCAGGCGCTGCGTTCTTCATAGTTGTAGCAATTGTTATCTTTTCCGTGACGTCATTATCGGCTTTCACGTGGATTGCCTTTTTAGGAGCGGCAATTGCAGCTGTACTTGTATTTGCTTCTAGTTCTTTAGGAAAAGAAGGGACGACTCCTCTTAAGTTAACATTAGCAGGTGTCGCGATAAGTGCTTTATTTTCATCATTAACACAAGGGTTGCTTGTTTTGAATGAAAAGGCAATGGAAGAAGTATTGTTTTGGCTTGCCGGATCTGTACAAGGAAGAAAAATAGAAATTTTACAATCTGTATTTCCGTATTTATTAGTAGGATGGATTGCCTCTCTTATGATGGCAGGGAAAGTAAATACATTGATGATGGGAGAAGATGTTGCAAAAGGTCTCGGACAACGAACAATTTTAATGAAATCATTCGTACTACTCATTATTGTATTGTTGTCGGGTGGTTCAGTTGCGGTTGCTGGCCCAATAGGATTTATAGGAATTGTAACTCCGCATTTTGCCAGATTTCTTGTTGGAGTTGACCACAGATGGAGAGTGCCCTATAGCGGATTGTTAGGTGCAATACTATTAATCTTAGCGGATATAGCCGCAAGATATGTCATTATGCCACAAGAAGTACCAGTAGGGGTTATGACAGCATTTATCGGGGCCCCATTCTTTATTTATATTGCACGTAAGAGAGGGCTTAGCAAATGAAGAAGTATATCCCGTTTCGTATAGGAAAAGATGGATTCTCGTTTTTAATGTATAAACGAGCTAGTCTCGTCTTGGTGAGTTTATTAGTAATTTTAATAGGATTATTTTTTGCAAGTGCAGGTATGGGAGATATGAAGATTGCTCCTTATGACGTATGGCAAGCGATTACTGGAAATGGCGATGCGATGTCAAATATGGTTGTAAATAAGTTTCGTATGCCGCGTATTTTAATTGCGATCCTTGTAGGAATTGCACTTGCTGTAGCAGGTTGTATTTTACAAGGGCTCGTTAGAAATCCGCTTGCTTCCCCTGATATCATTGGAATTACAGGTGGTGCAAGCGTAGCAGTTGTACTCTTTTTAGCTATATTTAGTGATAAAAACAATGCGCTAACAGTAAGCATTCATTATATGCCGCTCGCAGCTTTTGCTGGAGCGACGATTGTAGCGCTTTTTGTATATTTATTTGCATGGAAAAATGATGGCTTATCACCGATTAGTCTTGTTTTAATTGGTGTTGGATTTTGGGCGTTAACGAAAGCGGCAACAACGTTATTTATGTTATTAGCACCAATTTATCAAGCGAGCCAAGCAAATGTATGGATTACAGGTACTGTTTACGGCTCTTCATGGCAAAATGTGATGGTACTTGCGCCTTGGGTGCTCATTTTAACGGTAATATCCTTTATTGCTGCTAGACATTTAAATGCACAAGAGCTAGGGGATGATATAGCGGTAGGACTTGGTGTTCCTTTAACGAAGTCGCGTGTATTTATGTTATTACTTAGTACAGCTTTAATTGGTGGGGCGGTTGCCTTTGCCGGAGGGATTGGGTTTGTTGGTTTAATGGCACCTCATATTTCGCGAAGATTAGTTGGTTCTTTATACGGTGCATTACTCCCAGTTGCAGCTATTGTCGGTGCAATTTTAGTACTCGCTGCGGATTTAATCGGGCGCACAATTTTCACACCACTTGAAATTCCAGCAGGGGTATTTACATCAGCAATTGGTGCACCTTATTTTATTTATTTACTTTATAAAAGTCGGAATTCATAAAGGGAGATGAATATGCAAAAAGCATTGGAGACAAAACGTTTGACGCTGTCCTATGGTGAAACAATTATTATCGATGAGTTGGATTTAGAAATTCCAAAAGGTGAAATTACAATCTTCATCGGTTCTAACGGTTGTGGAAAATCAACTTTATTACGTTCACTAGCTAGATTATTAAAGCCAACAAATGGTGATATTTTGTTAGATAATCAAGCGTTACAAAGTATGCAAACGAAGCAAATTGCTCGTCAAATGGCAATCTTACCGCAAGGACCCCAAGCACCAGAAGGGCTTACAGTATTGCAACTTGTAAAGCAAGGACGTTATCCATATCAAACTTGGTTAAAGCAATGGTCAGAAAAAGACGAGGAAATGGTACAGAAGGCACTTGCAGCAACAGGTATGACAGAATTTGCTGAACGGGATGTGCATGCTCTTTCAGGTGGGCAACGTCAACGTGCTTGGATTGCAATGACGCTTGCACAAGATACAGACATTATTTTACTAGATGAGCCAACTACATATTTAGATATGACTCACCAAATTGAAGTGCTAGATTTATTATTTGAATTAAATGAAACAGAGCAACGAACAATTGTTATGGTATTACACGATTTGAATTTGGCATGCCGTTATGCAGACAACATTGTAGCTATTCAAGATAAACGAATATATGCACAAGGTAAACCAGAAGAAGTTATTGACCAGAAGTTAGTTCGGGATGTATTCCGTATGGAGTGTCAAATCAGTACGGATCCGTTGTTTGGAACACCACTATGTATCCCGCACGGAAGAGGAAGACGATTAGTTAAAGAAGTTGCTCAAGCAATGAGATAACGAAAAAAGACGATGGGGTGATATTATCCCCTTTAGGTAGACAGTGTGAAAAAGACCATGTATACACATGGATGTTACACTATTACTTGGAGGG